>JAZOMN010000019.1:0-22117 GCA_045654005.1 Clostridia bacterium | reverse complement strand
AACTTCTCCGCATTCTATATACTTAACTGTAAGTTCAGGATGTTTCTCTTTTATAATATCTGCGGTGTATTTCATTCCGGCGCGTTCTGAACCGACATGCCCTAAGACCATAAGAGTTTTATTATAACCTAACAGGTCAGCATCTCTTGCATATTCAGCATAAGCCCATTCGGAAGTTTCTCCCCCTATTATAATTTCACTATTTTCATTTTTCAGTTCGCTCTCAATTAAATTACCGGGAGCACCAAACATTCCTGATATAACGGTTGACGGTTTATTTAAAGTTCCTGCTATGCGCACATATTTTACGCCAAGTCTTTCTTTTATTATTTCTGATAGTTCAAGTGCAGTAACAGGCTTATCAAGATGTAATCTTACAAGGTCGAAAACATCAGTTGTTTCCATTTTGCCTTTTAAGCCAAGATATTTAAATTCTCCTGCTGCAATAACATCAGGAATGGTATAATGAGGATGGTCGTGATAACGATAAATTGTAAGCCCTGAATTTTCAACAAGTTTCATTTTTTCCTTAATTATGTAATCAGGCTCTCCCTCTTTATAATTATAATATAACGGCTCGTGAACAATAAGTAAATCTGCTCCCCAATCAGCTGCTTCTTTAATAACATTAACGGTAGGAAACATTGTAACTGCTACTTTTTTAATTTCAATTTCAGGGTCTCCTGATTTACAGGAATCACCCAAAGGATTATATTCTCTTTCGATTGCTAAAGAAAATAGTTCTTCCATAAGTTCTATTGCTTTCATATTTATCACCCATAAATATTTTAACATTTAAAAATTAAAAAATCAATACATATAAAAAGACAGTCCCCAAAATGGCAAAATTTTCACCATTTTGGGGACTGTCCCTTTTTCGGTGAAAAGTTTACATAATATTGTTTTAGTCAGTGTTAGCATTAAGTTTTTTATATTGAGAGGGTGACATCCCTGTGTATCTTTTAAAGGTTTTTGAAAAATAATAGTAATTAACAAAGTTAAGATGAGCTGATATTTCATTTAAAGTCATATTTTCTTTTAAAATAAGCTTTTTAGAAATCAAAATTTTCTGCTCGTTTATGTAAGCGCTAAGGGTTGTCCCCGTTTCCCTTTTAAAAATATATGCCGTATATTCTTTTGACAAATGAATAAATTCTGCAACATCTTTTAAAGAAATTTTTTCATTAAGGTGCTCGGCTATATAATTAAAAATTCTTACAACATATTCGTTACTGCTTTTAAGTTTTGTAAAATCAATAATCTCATACAGTATATAATTAAGTATATTAAGGCATTTTTCTTTGGAATGAAATTTATCTAAAATATGCTTAAAATGAAGAACAGAAACAAGTTTTTTAATATCGTCATTTACAATATTCTTAAGATGTTTATCAAAAGGCAGGTTAACTTCAGGTTTTACAAGGAAATTAAAACTGATGTAATGAACATGCCCCTCACCGCGTTCACGGCTCCTTATTGTTCCCGGTTTTAAAAACACCGCATCATCTTTTTTTAAAACAATCTTTTCCCCGTTTGCATAATAAGTCATTGTACCTTTTAAAATGAAGGTTAATTCATAATACTCTATTTTATGAGAGGGTATATCAAAACAACATTCTACCGACATATTTGAATAATAAATCATTTCACTTACCATATACTAAACACTCCTTAAAATATTATGAATTTTATATACAAATAAATAATATAGTCCATTTCTTAAATATTCTCTACTTGATATAATTATATCAAACAAATTGGTAATTTGTAAATATTAATTTTATATGAATTATGGAGGGGTTTTAAATGGATAGAAGAATTGGTGCACAATTATACACAGCAAGAGACTTTTTAACAACAAATGAAGACTTTTACGAAAGTATGAAAAAAATCAAAGAAATAGGATACGAACAAATTCAGGCTTCAGGAATCGGGATTTCCGATGCAGAGTATATAAAAAAAGTATGTGATGAATTCGGCCTTGAAATTACATGTACCCACAGACCGCTTGACAATTACATAAATAAACTGGATGAAGAAATCAAATATCATAAAACATTAGACTGTAAAATAGCAGGGCTTGGCTCTATGCCTCCTGAATATAGAGATGAACTTAAAGTTAAAGAATTTGTCGAAGTTATGAATGATATTTATGATAAACTGAAAAAAGAAGGCATCGAATTTGCATATCATAACCACTCTTTTGAGTTTTTAAAATATGAAGGCAAATATGTTATGGATTATTTTATAAAACACGGAAAATTCAGCTTTATTGTTGATACATACTGGCTTGCGTATGCCGGTATAAACCCTGTTGATTTTATAAAAAAATTAGGAAAAAGAGCAATATGTGTTCATTTTAAAGACTTAGCAATGAAAAATATTACTGAAACTAAAATGGCACCTGTTGGCGACGGAAATCTTGACTGGGAAAAAATTATAGAAGCATGCGAAAAAGCAGGTGTAAAATATGCACTTGTTGAACAGGACGAATGTGAGGAAGATCCATTTGTTTGCCTTAAAAAGAGTTACAATTATTTAAAAGACTATATGAGCCCTTTTACTATTTCAGGTTTTTCCGATGAGATTGACAGTAATATTGAAGAACAGTTTAAAGTGTTAAATAAACTTGGTATAAAATATTTTGAGCCACGCGGTATCAACGGAAAAAATATTTCACTTCTTACAGATGATGAAATTAAAAGCCTTAAAGAAACTATGGATAAATATGGTATAAAAGCATCTTCAATAGGCTCTCCTATAGGAAAAATTTTAATAACAGATGATTTTACACCACATCTTGAACTATTCAGAAAAGTAATAAAAACTGCCAAAGAACTTGACTGTAAATATATCCGTATGTTCAGTTTCTTTATGCCGCAAGGGGAAGATATATCAAAATATAAAGGCGAAGTTATAGAAAGATTAAAAGCCTTTGTTAAAATAGCAAAACAAAATGATATTATTCTTCTTCACGAAAATGAAAAGCATATTTATGGAGATACTGCCGAAAGATGTTTAGAGATAGTAGAAGAAATCAATTCTCCTAATTTAAGATGTGTTTTTGACCCTGCAAATTTTGTTCAGTGTGACGTGGAAACTTATCCTTATGCTTTTAATCTTTTAAAGCCATATATTGATTATATGCATATAAAAGATGCAGACGAAAGTAAAAACATTGTTCCTGCCGGCATGGGTTTGGGCAACATAGAAAAAATACTTTCACATCTTAAAGAAAACGGTTATAAAGGTTTCTTAAGTTTAGAACCACATCTTGGTAGTTTTGAAGGACTTTGCGACCTTGAACTTGATGACAAAATGCTTGGCTTACCAAAAAGTGGAGAAGGAACATTCACTTTAGCATATAACGAACTTAAGAAAATAATTGATAAAGTTTAGGGGGAATTTTTATGAGCAAATTAAAATTTGGCATAATAGGTTTTGGGAACATGGGTCATACCCACGCAAAAAATGTAGCGGAAGGAAAAGTTCCTCAAATGGAACTTAGTGCAATATGTGATATATCGGAGGCAAAAGTTAAAGAAGCCAAAGAATTATATCCTTCTGTATCAGTTTTTAAAAGTGCAACAGAATTATATAAAAGCGGGATTTGTGATGCTGTTATAATTGCTGTTCCGCATTATGACCATCCAGAACTTGTAAAAGAAGCTTTTAAATACGGCCTTAATGTTATCACAGAAAAACCTGCAGGAGTTTATACATCTCAGGTTATTGAAATGAACGAATCTGCAGAAAAAAGCGACAAACTTTTTGGAATTATGTATAACCAGAGAACAAATCCGATGTATCAGAAAATCAGAAAAATGGTACAGTCGGGAGAACTCGGTCATATAAAGAGAATTTCATGGGTAATTACAACATGGTACCGCCCACAGGCATATCATGACAGCGGCTCCTGGCGTTCAACCTGGAAAGACGAAGGGGGCGGCGCACTAATAAATCAGAATCCACATCAGCTTGATTTGTGGCAATGGATGTTCGGAATGCCTGATAAAGTAACATCGTTTGTATCTTATGGGAAATATTATGACATTGAGGTTGAAGATGATGTTACTGCATTTTTGGAATATGAAAACGGAACAACAGGAACATATATTACCTCAACAGGAGAAACACCGGGAACAAACAGGCTTGAAATAGCATGTGATATGGGTAGAATTATTGTAGAAAACGAAAAAATGACATTTGAAAGAAATGTTATATCCGAAAGAGAACACAACAAGGAAAATACAGAACCTTTTGCCCAGCCTGAATGCTGGAAGTGTGAAATTCCTGTTTCAGGAATAGGAGAACAGCATGTTGGAATATTAAAAGACTTTGCAGATTCAGTTATAAATGGCACTCCTCTTTTAGCACCTGGCGAAGAAGGTATAAACGGCCTTATAATTTCAAATGCTATTCACTATTCATCATGGATAAATAAAACTGTCGATGTTAAAAACTTCCCTCACGAAGATTTTTACAATATTCTTAAAGACAAAATTAAAAATTCTACAATGGTAAAAAACTTAAGAGAAAAAACAAGTGATACAGCTGGAACATATTAAAAAAAATATTGCCACAATAGGAACAGTCCCTATTGTGGCAATTTGTTTGCATAATATTGTTTCGTGGATAAAATAATGGGATGGCATTGGTACCCTCCCCTACATTATTCATTTTATTTTAATAACACAATAGAACCGTCCCCTTGTGTTCTGTGTTCGCCCTTGTGTTCTCAATAGGAGTGTTTTTATCACCCATAAATGTTAAAACATTTTAAAAATAAAAAATCAATACATATAAAAAAAGTTGCGTATTAAACGCAACTTTTTCTATTTTAATTAGGATTCTAATGCATAAAAATCGTATTCTGTAATACCTACTTCACCATATTCGCTTCCGTGTGCTTCTAGCCAAGCGGATAAGGAGGCAATATTCTGATTTAATTCAATTTTTGATAAATCCATATTTGGTTTAATGTAATTTTTCATATTCTATTTCCTCCTTCTTCTTAATACATCAATATTGGATTATATGCAGCATTTGTCCATGTTGTATATAATCTGAACATAAAGTTGTTGGTTGCAGTAGTTGCAGGCAGTTCTAAATCTTTTATTGATAATTCAAATGCAACATAATTCTGGCCATTTTCAAGTGCAGTTTTAACAGCTTCAGTAACATCTACGGCATAACGATCGAATGCATTATCAAAATTTTTTACTGTGAATTCAGCAACTTCTTCTCCGATAACAATGTTACCATCTAATACATCTTGATAGCATAATTTGGATTGGTCAATTGTATAATTATCTGCAATTGTTGCATTTTTTACTGAAAATTCAACGTTTTTATAATCTAATGAAGTATTCGCTTTTGCATTAAAACTTAGATCGATTCTCTCATTTGACGCCACAGTTGCATCAATTGGGAATTTCATTATTACAGTTTTTCTTTCCCTTTCATGCTTTAACGGATAATATACAACATCTGAATATGTTGCTTGCTGAGCTGTTGTAGTTGTTGTAGTTGTACCCTGGAAGTGAATACATCCTGCTTCAGATACATTAGTATATCTTCCTGCAGAATAACCTAATTTATCATCTACTTTAAAAGTAAAAGAATATACTGTAGGCTCGCTGTTATCTTCAGGAACAACAGTAATTGTACTAGTACCTGTTCTTGAACTTGTGTGATTTAAAGTAGCAGTTGCTTTAGGATCTGATGTTGCAAAACTGAAAGTAACTTCGTCCATTTCTCTTGCACCTGCTCCGGCATCTACATCTCTGAAACTTCCCGTAACTGTATATGAAGTAACATCAGGACTGAATGAAGGAGATATAGAAAAATGAGTATTAACTCCATATGTTCTGCTTATTGTTACATACTTTAATGTAGCATCGCTTGATAGTTTTTTTCCATCAGCTGAAGCATCATATTCTCTTTCATAACCTATATCTTCTTTAACAGCGTTAACCATATAAGGTTTTACTTTTAAATTTGACAAGAAACCTTCCGGAGCATTAAATGCTATACCAAATCTAGGACTTACTTGTTCATTTTGTGTAGCTAGATTTTCTTCATAGCCCGATTTTTTATAAGAATACTTTCCATTGTATTCTTCATTATCAGACTCAAGATATACACCAACATCAGTTGCTTTAGTAGCTGAGCCTGCAATATCACTATTCTGATATGTGCCGAATACATAATAACCGCTTTTGCCAGTTTCTTCATTTAAAGCGTAAAAAATATACTCAACACTTGGTGCTGCGAAAACTGATACTGCTGAGAACATCATAAGAGCTGCTAAAATTAAAGCAATTTTTTTCATTAAAATCTCTCCTTTTATATTTTAGTTAAGGCTTTACATTGTATATAGAATATATACAATCAAATGGCTATAGCCATTTCGCCTTTTTTAAATTTTTCCTTATTACAATTTTACCATTTTTTAAGTATTATGGTAAATAAACTATACGGACAATTGTGATATATTCGAACCTTCTTTGCGATATACTCACTTAGTTCGTGCGATATATTTGTTTTTCAAATGCGATATAACTCCACTTCGTTCCATTGCGATATGATATAAATTCCTTCTTCTCATTCCAAAGGAATATATCGCATCCGTAAGGATATATCGCACCTTAAGGTATCTCGCAAATTCTGTCAGGAATTTATATCGCTGAGTTGCTTTAGCAACTCAATACCTTGGTTTTGGATCCGCAATAGTTGAATACGGTTGACTTTTTGCACGGGTACGGGTTGGATAAATCTCTTCCCCACCCTCGCCAAGTTTAATATAGTCAATATAATAATCTCCGCAGGTACCTGATGTAGTTGAGATATAAATTTTCTTTATATTCGCCTCTGAATACTCGTTATACCAAGGCTTATTATACGCTATAACTTTTTTATTTACTGTATCCTGCCATACATAGTTATACCTATTTAAGGTTTCGCTTAAGTCCTCCGAGAAAACATCGCTTTCAATACTTATTGCAGTTTGCTTTAAAAGTGTATCCATTCTTACTTTCATAGTAAACCACTCATTATGCATATTAACTCCACCTGTGAAAGTTGTGTTGCCATCATTATTCACATAATAAAGTCCACTGTCGGCACTTGTGGATTTTTCGATTGAAAACGCTTCTTTTGTTCTGTCGGTATCCCCATAAAAATTCATATGCATTGCAAATCCGTCAGTATCAGTTCTTTTAAGTTTAAATCTTATTTCAAAAGTTAAAATCCTTTGATACGTAGGAACGGTAATTTCTAAAGCCGAACCGTATCTATCACTGTTATCAGCAATTTTAAGCATGTTTTTTTCATTCTGATTAAAATCGTCTGTTTTAACAACTGATAAATTTTGAGTATCTGAATATGCTCTTGAAATTATATTCTGATTATCAGGAAATTTGGTGTCTCGTCCAAAAGTCAAGCCTTCCTTGTAGCCTGTAAAGTTTTCAAAAAGCAATAGTTTGGGACTTGTTATTTTCTCGTTTACTGCATCAAAAGACACTGTATTCCCTGTCATAGAAAGACCGTCTTTATAATCTGCATAAGGATAAATATTAACTTTCCCTAAATAACTTTTTGGTGCTTTTAAGCCGATACCGAATTTCGGGCTTTGTTCACCGTTTTGTTTATCAAGGTTTTGAGTATTACCGTCTTTTACATAACTGAATTTCTGACCATTTACAAAGATGCCGACATCGGAAGCACCATTATCTCTTTTATCGTATTTACCGAAGATATAGAGTTCTTTATCATCATTATCATAAAAAACATATTCTGAAGAGGGAACGGCAAAAGCCGTTACCCCTGTAAGAATTATATTTAAGGTTAAGGAAAATGCAAGTATTTTTTTAATCATTGCATTCACCGCCTTACTTATCCGATGGCACAAGTCCAACCCAGTCGTAAATCATCTGACCGCCCTCGTTTACATAAAGGGTTAAATCAGCAGTTCCTTTTTCTAAGTAAACTTTTGTTTTAAATCTGTAAGAGTCAAGGTCAGAGAATATTTCAGTCTGGAAACGGCCTCTGAATGCGACATTACCGATAGTTAAAAGTCTTGCTGCAGCTTGACCTGATAAGGTTGAGCAGGACATTACAACATCATAATATCCGCTTTCAGGAACATTTAAAGTCCACACTACAAGGTCGCCTCTATTATTTAAACTTTGCAATGTATAGTCGTTAAGTTCAACATACTGGCTTGGGATTGCTGCGTCCCCTCTTTTATCCCAGTAAACTTTGCTTGCATTACCTACTATCATTGAATAATCAACTGCAGAGAGGTAAGTTTCGCCAACCAAAGTTTCATACTTATCGTGATTTTCGTCTTCTTCTCTTGCAACTGTAATCTGACTTACTCTTTTTAGTTCCATTGTTACGTTTTTCTTATTAAGTACAATTGGTGAATCTGCATTTGCTGTTACTAACATTC
Source organism: Clostridia bacterium (assembly GCA_045654005.1). Classification (GTDB taxonomy): domain Bacteria; phylum Bacillota; class Clostridia; order UMGS1840; family HGM11507; genus SIG450. The sequence continues at coordinate 13,662 of JAZOMN010000019.1, read as the reverse complement.
CAGGATTTGTAAGTTTTCCTGAAAGACCATCAGATTTAACTATTGTATATGAAGCATCTTTATCTTCCGGTAAGAATTCAGCATAAACCTGATTACCGTTTATTGTGCCTTTAACTATTTTTTGTATAGGTTCGCCATCAATTATCATATTAACATTAACATCGATTTCTGCACCCGGAAGCGGTTTATCATTTAAGTAAATATGATATGTGCCGTAGTATAAGTTAAAGGTTACATAGTCGCCGTCTTTTTCAGCTTTAAGTGTATATTTATATTCATCAAAGTTAAGAGGAAGTCTTTCTTCATCTCTTATTAAAGTCATCTTTTCAGTTTTTGGAAGATAGATTTTAGCATAAGTTTCATTATCCATTGATGAGAATGAAACCTCACTATCTCCGAATGCACAAGAAACCGGCATACCTGCTTCAAATAAAGTTTTACCATTATATGAAAGGTTTGTTTCGTCAACTACTAAGTAACTGTCACCTTTAACAGTAAGAGCAGTACCGAAGAATGTGTAACCATCAACTGTTACTGACTCTGAATTATCAAGTTTTACATAAGAGATTGTTCCGTCTTCAAATTCAAGTTTTAGTACGTTTCCGATTACAGTTTCTTTAACATAAGCCTGACCGTTTCTTACTTTATGAACGTTCATATAAGTAACGATTTTTGTAGAGTCTGTTTTTTCTGTTTTAAAATATACTCTGCTTTCATTATCAGGTGTCCAGTTTTTAGTAGGCAGGCCTGCTGAAATTCCGTCAGGGCCTACGAATCCTTCAGAGTAGAACGCTTCGATATTTTCAGGATAAGCAACTTTAACATCTAAAGCCGCTTCATTTTTTGAAATCTGAAGACCTTTGCCTGATTCATATACTTTTATATTACCGTTAGCATTTATCCACCATTCAAATTCAGATTCTTTATCCGCTCTTGATTTTAAATCGTCGATTACTATATATGTGTCAGGTCTTACATAGATAATATCTCTTTGATATTTACCTAAACCGCCTTTATATGCCTGGGTTGCATCTCCGCCAACTATATCAAAGTTTGCATGAGTTGCAAAACTTGTGATATGACCTTTTGCAGATAAGTCGTCTTTTGGCTGGCCTTCGCCTATATCGTAAGTTATTGAGTTATGAGCATAAGTTTTTCTGTTCCAGTTTAAGTCGAATGGGCTAAGGTAAGCATCGTAATAGTCAGAGTCAATTGCTAAGTTTTCGCCAAGTGCCTGAATAAAGAAGCTGTTATTATCAGGATGCATGTGACCTAATGATCCGTGTTCCGAAGATCTAAAAATCATAGCGATTTTATTATCGTCTGCTACATCAGAGAAAAGTGATGCAATCCCTGAATCGTTAAACAGTTTTGAATTTTCAAGCATTGTAGGTGCTATATACTCAACATCTTCGTTATCATTCCATATAACCGTCTGAACAAAGTCGCCCTGAAGGTAGTCGTCTTTACTTACCCCGTTTTTCTTCATCATCCATGCGTTGATACCTCTTTGGGTTTCGTTATAAGCATCAGATGCTACAATACCCTGAATTGCTACGGTATATGTTGTTGCACCGGCTGCTGTCTGCCTGTTCTGGTCACCTAAAATTGACATAAATCCGCCAACAGGCCATTGATATGTAAGATAATAGTCTCTGCTCTGGAATGCAACATTGTTTCTTACATCGATTTTACCATCAGATGCTGTATATAAACTCTGGGAAAATTCAAAGTCCTGAGGACCTGAAGATGTGTAATAGAACGGGTTATTATCAAATGAGCCGTCGTCCCTTGTCATAGGAAGTGCGTGTGCATATAACGGAAGAATATGAGTAATAATATCTTGTGCAACCTGAGAATCCTCGTATATTGCCAGAGCACCTAAAGAAAGCTGCCTTACTCTCCATTGGTGAGATGCGTCAGGCTTAGCATAAAGTGATCTCATATTTGCTCTTGTTTTTCCATCAGCGTAGTTTTCATACCAGTTTCTTAGATGATTTTCTATAGCCTTAACACCTGCTTTTCTTGCATCTTCTGACATATCGTTATAAAGCCAGTCATAAGCATAAGCAAGTGAGTTTATAAAATATGGTTCTGTCGTATCGGTAAGTGAATTAAAATAAATCCATCTCTCATCTTCGTCCCCTTCGTTCCAGTGTTGCATCGCTTCGAAATACTTTTCAACTTCTGTAAGATACTCCTCCTCCTGTGTGATAAGGTACATTAACGCAATATTTGCAACGTCTACTGCATACATATAGTAGTTTTTACCGTTACCGCCGTATTCCCCTTTTTCCCACATCTCTTTAAGTTTTTCATTAGTTGGAATACCTCTTGCAAGAGCATTTGAAACATTGGTTTCAAGTTTTGACATTATATAAGGGTGTGTTTTATCAGTCATTTCTTGCAATTTTTCCAAGTCTTCTTTTTTATTTGTAAGAAGTCTTGGATGAGTTGTTATCATAGCACTTTTGATATAATCTTCTGTAAACTCAGGCATTGTAAAATCAACTGCATTTGAGTCGATTATAAATTCTCTTGGCTCTGTCCATACTGATGTTTTACCCCCATCATTGAAACGAACCTGCCAGTAGTATTTTTTCTCAACATCAAACATTACGCCAAAATTATATACATTTCTTTCAAGGCCTGTTACTTTTTTGTATTCTACTGTCATTTCCTCGTCTTCGCAGATACGAAGGTCGTAAGTTGCTGTATCACTGATTAAAGGCCATGAGAATGCCGGTGGGTTATTTAGTGACACATAGTTATCTGCAGGTTTAAAAGGCATTGCAGTATTTAAAATATAAGGCCATTCAACCTCATTTGCTGCAAATGCGGAAATCCCGGTTGGAATTAGCATAGAGAATATGATTAGTAAACAAATTAGTTTTTTCATCTATTTTCCCTCCTTATTCTATAATTACGCATTGTTCAGGTGTGTCCTGCCATGAAACAGTACTACCTAAACTGTTTGCAAAACTTTTAACAGGAATATAAAGGCAATTATCTTTAACCTGTGGTGCAGTATCGGTTGAAACGTTCTTGCCGTTAAAGGTATAAGAGTAAGCATTTTCTTTAAATTCTATTACTCCCAAATCTCCTGATAATTTATAAGTTCCGTCTTCTTCACTTAATGTTAAACCGTACCACTTTGCAAAATCTTATGCATCTACTATAGCTCTACCGTTGAATAATAAAACAGGATTTGCCATATACTTAACTTCACCTTTAAACATTACATTGCAAACATTCGGAACAAGTCTTACAGCAGGGTCTTTTATCACATTCGGTTCTGCCCCGTCCTGTCTTTCCTTTATTGGCTTAAATTCAGGAACATTTTCGGTAAGTTTTATATAGTCGATATAATAGTCACCACTTGTTACACTACCGTAAGCCTGAAGCATAATCTCGTCAACCCCGTCGCCTTTAAATTCATTGTACCAGGTTTGAGAATATGCCATTACTCTGTTATTTTCTTTATCGTGCCATACATTTGTTGCTCTTGCTATATCAAGAGTAGTAGAACCTAATTTTTCATTTTCTAAAATTACGCCTGTTTCTTTATTTACAGGGTCTATTCTTACTTTAATAGTAAACCACTGATTTTTAAAATCGGCGCCTTTATTGAAAACATTGTTTCCGCCCGAGTTTACAAAACTTAAAGAGTCGTTTTCTGCAGAGAATTTAGTTAATCTGAATGCTTCAGAGCCATTACCCTTAAAGATCATAATAAAACCGAAACCCGGGGTTGTTGTAGGTACAAATTTCATTCTAAGTTCCATTGTAACAGGTTTGCCTGTTTTAGGAACTGAAAGGGTAATTGATGGTGCACCTGTTGTATCATGGTAATACAAGCAGTTTTTCCCTTTCTGGTCGGGAGTGTCGTAAGCTACTATGGATATAGGGTCATTCGCTGTATCCTTTACTGTCAGACTTGTTGGTTTTGAGCCTTCGGCATAAGAAGTAAAGTCTTCAAAGAATATATCGTCCGCTGTTTTAACTATTCCTTTTGCTGTGCCTTCTTCTGCTCTTGGTGCTCTTATAGCGTAAGCAAGACCTGTAACCGAGAGGGCAAGTGTTAAAGATACTATTATAAGTAAACTGATAAGTTTTTTCATTTTTTTCCCTCCTTTTATTTAATAACAAAGATTGCTCTTGGAAGGTGATAGTTAGTGTTGACAGTATGAACTACAACTTTTGTAAGGTCGGTACCTGCTTCGGTATATGTTATAATATCATTCATACCGCCTGCATAGACCATATTATCGCCTTTTTTAGATGAATCATAAACTGTTATAGGAAGTCTGTCATTAAAGTTTAAGGATCTGTAACCCATTACATTTCCGCCTGACATATTGTTATAAAGTTCTTCAATATCCCATGTGTCATATTTTATGAATGTACCGTCCTGACGTTTTGTGAGACCGTCATAACACATTACATACTGCATACCTTCGTTATTTGCTTTATACGGATAAACCAAAGTTGCAAACTGACTTTTGTTATTTGTTGTATCATTATTATATACTTTATCGGTTGATACTAAATATCTTACCTGGAAGGATTCGATTGAATTATCATAATTGTTTATAGCAAGATACAGAATATCCCCCGGTTTTAAATCTTTTGCTTTAACCGATATTTCGCCAACACTTGTATGGTCAGGGTCACAAAGGAAAGTTTCCGCATTATTATTTGTAAGTGTATATAATTTAACCTTTGGCTGACCTTCTTCGTCAACTGTGTTTGTAACTTTTTTAACCATTGTCATAAATCCTGAAGTCGCAGTATGGAAAGCACCTATTCCTGTTGACGGATGGATAAATAAGTCAGGTAATGTACTTTCTTTATCAATATAATAAGCAAACATTGTGTGACGGTTTGCATCAGCATTATATTTTACACCGTTTGCAAATACGCTTCCTGAAACGGTTACATCGTAACTGTCATCATCCTGATTAAGAGGATATAAGAAAACAGGGGTTACAGCATCAAGTGCTATTCTTGCACCTATCATACGGATTTGACCTGATACAACGCAGGTTGCATTATCTTCTGATTTCTGGATATAAAGCATATCATCAGGCTGCATTGTATTCTTTGTAGCCTGTGCACCATTTGAATCTAAAACTGTATCAATCATATTGATTTTACCGTCAGAGTTTAAGCGATATCTTACCATTGTGTTATATCTTTTGCTTCCCTGCGGTCTTGATTCGGTTTTCTTTGATGCACTTTCTAAAATTGCTTTAACAGCTGTTATATCACTTTCGTAATCAAGTTTGTAATAAGAGGTCTTGCCGTCAACCTTAACATTTTTTGCAGGGTAAAATTCCTGCATTGAACCATCTTCGGTTAAAATCACAAAACGAGCATAAGAGATATCGCCTTTAGGGTCGATTATCGTTTTTACCATACCCCATTTTTCAGATGCACTTTCTGCTTTTTCAATAAAGGTTACTTTACCTAAACTGTTTACAAATGCTTTAACCTGTCTGCCCATTAAAATCTTGATTTGTTCATAATATTTATTACCATAAGCGGTAAGGTCATATAATGTTCCGTCAATTTCAACCGTTTTTGTAACACCATCATCATTAATTATTTGTAAAGTTCCTGTTACAACATTTTCAGAAGTGTATGCTCTTCTATATCCCTGATATGCATTTTTAGAGTCATAGATAATAACGGTTGTTCCTTCTTTTATTTTACCAAAAGTGATTTCTTCGCCCTGTTCATTATAGATAATGGTATATGGGTCATTTATCGTATTATCAAGCACCCATTTTTTTGCAGGATCATTTTTATCATAAATTGTATAGTCATCGTTTGCTTTCTTGCCTACTATGATTTCTTCGTAAGCATCTACATATACTACATCGGCTATACCGTCCGCATCGTTATCTAACAGTCTTATTTTACCATCTAATTGCTTTCCGTTTGAATCTTCATAGATTGAGGTATTAAAAGCAGATTTTGTGGAAACACCGTTATAGATTATAGCTGCGCCTCTTTCATATTTTAGTTCTACTGTTTTTCCTTTTTCGTTTGCATATCTTACTTTATAGTCAGAAATTGTTGTAATATCTTTTATATCAACTTCTTCTACTGAATTTCTGCCCGACTGTTCGCAGATATATTTTAATACATTTAAAGTTTCAGATTCCACATAGTAAGCATTAACGTTATATCCTAAGTATTCGTTTGGCATAAGTTTACCGATATCAATATTAACTCCGCCAATTGAGATTGAATATGGGTTTAAGTCATTAACTCCAACAAGTGCAGATAAATCAATTTCATCAACTACTCCTGAAATTTTTCTTGCCTTAAAACTCTGATACATTAAAGGTTCGCCTTCTTTAAGGCTTACGGAAGATGAATCTTTTGAATAGTATTCCTGACCTAAAATGTTAGTGTTTAAAGCATTGAATATTAAATTTATTGCTATTTCATCGGTTACAATTGTTTCAGTTGCAACATTAACATTCTTAAGAAGTCCGATATTTGATGCTGTAAAGAAATATCCGCCAGGATAACCGTTTTGTGCTTCTGCAACATCAGTATATCCTAATAGTCTTATCATATATACTATTGCTTCCATAAATGTAATAGTATCTTCAGGTTTAAAGCTTCCGTCTGAATATCCAAGTGATAAACCTTTTTGTTTTGCCATTTTTATAAATGGAGCATAAATGTGATCAGTTGGTACATCAGAGAATGAATATCCGTCTGACAAGGTGCCAACAAAGTCACCAAGCCCTGCCGCTTTTATTATCATTGCGGTAAATTCAGCTCTTGTTAATTCTCTTTTTGAAACTTGAAATTCTTCGTCAATAATTTTAAATGCCTTTAAAACGCCTTCCATTTCAGTAAAACTTTCAGGTGTTTCGTAGCCTGCACCAAAGGATAAGGCAAATGGGAAACTACTTAAAATTAAAGTAAATGCAATTACTAAAGATAATATTTTTTTCATATTCTCATTCCTCCTATTCCTTAATTAACTCAAATACTATTTTTGCACATTCTGCTCTTGTTACCGCGCGTTTTGGTTCAAAAGCACCGTTTCCTGTTCCGCTTAGAACGCCCATATTTTTAAGAGTGTAAACTGCATCTTTTGCATAAGAAGAAATTTCTGCGTCGTCTGTAAACGCTTCACCTGATACATCATTCTTATCAAGTACTCTTGCAAGCATTACTGCTATATCCTGCCTTGAAAGTTCAAGACTAACACCAAACACTACGTCGCCGATACCATTTATAATGCCGTTTTGTGATGCAATTTTTACATATTCATAGTACCACTCGTTAGTATCAACATCGGTAAACGCTTTATCTTCGCCCTCTGCTTTTAAGTTAAAGGCAAGAACTAAGATTTTTGCAAATTCTTCTCTTTTTATAGAACGGTCAGGCTCAAAGTTGCCGTTATCCATTCCTTTTAATATTCCTTTTTCATTTAAATATTTTGTTGACTCATAAGCCCAGTGGCTATTTTCCACATCGCCAAAATATTTGCCTGTTTCAACCTTTAAATCGTCTGTATGTAATGCACCTGTTCCTGTTACGCCTGTCCCTTGTGCAGGAGTTATAACAGGAGTTGACGGTTTAGAGGTTACTCCTCCGCCCTGTGAAGACGGTTTATTCTGTGCTTTTAAGTAATCACCTGCCAGTTTATCAAGTTCGGTACTTAAAGTGCCGATACTTGCAAACGGACCTTTGTTTACAAGGTCGGAAACAAGATTTGCTTTATCGTTTACTTTATTGTAATCCGACATATCAAGTGTTAAATATACACCGTATGTATCAATTATATCCTGTGCTCCTGCAGTGTTTTCAGGATAGTTTATAGATGTAAATAATATCGCTCTTCTTATACGGTCATTAAGGTCAGATACATTTGTAAGCTTCGCACTTGATATTGCACCGTTTACAACTGCATTTGAAACTGCACTTTGAGATGCAGGGTTAATTTTTGATAATAGAGTTTTAAGAGATTCAAAATCAGAAAACGCAAATGTTGAATTTAAATCCGAAACTGAAATTGCAGTACCATTATTTAATTTTGCTATAATCACTGCTTTATTAAATGTTTCAACAAATTTTATAACATCTTCATCTGTTAACTCTTCCGGTTCTTCGTTATATTCTTCTTTTGTAAGACTATAAAGTGCATCTATAACATCTTCTTCTTTTAAAATATCAAAGCAAGATGTATCTATACCAAGTATTAAATCTGTGATATTTTCATCATCTTTGATACCAAGCTGAGTTTTGATATTTGCAACTGCTGTTTCTTTTTCCTGGTCTTTATAGATTTCTTCATATACTGTTTTAATCTTGCTTTTTTTCTGCTCAGATGATGCATGTAAAAATGCGTCACTATATGTTTCAGCATTTAGGTATGCAACATAATTACCTGCCTCATCAGGGAATGTTACGCTCTTTTCCCAGATACCATCGCTATTTGCTTTTGCCATATCAATTACCGCCGCATAAGCTTTTAGTTCTTCTACAGTAAATTGAGAAAGTGTTTTATTTGGATGAGCAACAAAGAATGTTACATATTGGTTTGGTTCACCTTTACCATAAACTATTACGTTGCCCGGCTTGTCTGCATCTGCTTTTAAATCAATAGCTTTATCGGTATCGGTAATAGTTGGTGTGTGAGAAGGTTCAGTTGGATATGAAACCTTTTTATAAACTACCTTTTTATTATTTGCATCAGTTGTATCATAGATATATGCCTCAACTGATACACCTGACATATCTGTTGGTAATGTAACAGATGTTATATATTCATCATTATATGAGCCTGTTGCATATTCCTTAGTTACTGAATTTACTAAACTTCCAACTAAAACTCCGTCTTTTTTAGTAAGAGTTACAAATGTTAATTTTTTCTTATTTACATTTAAGTTGTTAAATGTAACGTTTAAATCAACTATTGTGTTATTGTATGTAAGAGTTGCATTTTTGATTTCTACTTCTTTGGTTTCAGAAACGCCCATTTCTTTATAAGTTTTATGATTAAATGTATATACCTTAGTTGTTACGCCATCCTGTGCAGTTACTGTAATTGTTGTTACATTATCTTCAGTTGTTACAACTGCATTTGCGTGGCTGTCATTTAAGATATATTCAAATGAAGGTTCGTCCCCTTCTTTAACGCCGATATTATATACTTCTTTAGTTTCAGAAAATTCATCAAGCACTAAAGCATTTTTAATTTCAACTGATTTTAAGGTTGCTAACTTATTTATTTTAGTTTTATTAAACTTAATAGTTGGTTTATAATTGTCCTTTTCCGCATTAATAGAATACATATGCCACTGAACATCAGTCTTATTAAGTGTTGTACAGTTACTTTCAGGAAGTGAAAAAACAAGTGTAAACTTCTCTGCTCCATTTAACAATTTAGATTTAACCAGTGAAGAAATATCACAAGTATGTATCCCTGTTGAATTGCTTCCAACAGTATAATTTATAACATGGGATGTATCAAGTTCCATTGTTTTATTAGTTCCAAAAGTGTTTTCCCATGTAGCAGTTTGCTGTGTCCAATCAACTTCGTTTTTTAATCCCGCAATTTGTACAACAGCACCTTGTAAATCTTTACTTCTTAAATAATAACTAAAAGTAAAAGTTCCGAATGGATTAGGGTTTTTGTCTGTAAAATCAAATTTAACAAGTACGTAATATGTGTATTGTGTACCTGGTCTAATTCTTGCTATATGATATCCTTTATCTTCACTAGGCTTACCCTTCTCCGATGAACTTGCACGTACGTCTGTACTGTCCTTAGCAATCAATGAAATTTCCGCACTATCAGATTCATACGGGGCACGGAAAGTGAATTTATATGTTTTTTCAGTTTGTTCGTGCGTTACTTTTACTAAAGTGTAGTCACCTAAATATTTTGCTGACTTTAGCACATCATAGCTTGCTGTGTTATCATTAAGTGCGTAATTAAGTTGTGGTAAAGCGGCATTTTTATCATCTACTATAACATCATAGGTATATTCGCCCGATGTTAAAGATGGGATTAAAGTTGCTCCCGTTACTGTTACACTTTTTAGTTCTGCAGTTGTTACATCTGCTGATACACTCATTGGTATCATAGATAACATAAATGCAAAAACTAAAATGAGTGATAAGTATTTTTTCATTTTTTTAGCTCCTTTCAAAAATGCAGAAGGCATTTTTTAATGCGAAATGCGTTTGTCATCCTGAACAAAGTGAAGGATCTCTTTATACTCCACCCGTCATTTCCAATGGAAATGCCACCCTCCTCTCAAGGAGGGATTGAGATTCTTCGGCTATGCCTCAGAATGACAAAAAGTTTATTACGAATTACAAATTATTACATAGCGTCATATCTCTTTTGTGCTGCGTTTTGTGCTTTTAATACTTCGTCAACACCTGCTGCTTTCATATCAGCTAAGAATTTATCCCATGAAGGTTCGCTGCCTTTTTTAGATAAAATATATTTTGCGGCAAATTCTTCGCCGATTTTTCTTAAGTTAAGGTCATATTTTTCTACAATTTTTGCTTCTTCTTCGGTATATGTAAGAAGTGGTTGTTGAGGTAAGAAACCATCAGCTTTTGCATTCATTATGTCCTGAGCTTCCTGTTCTTTTTCAGTATAGTTAAAGTAAACGCATCTTTTATCGTATCTTCTTGCAAGAACTGATACAAATAATCCGTATTTTGCTTCCAAGTCTGTAATACCGATTGCTTTACCTTCTTCAAAGCCTAAATATTCTGCTTTTGTTTTATCTTCGTTCCAGTTAAATGTTACGCCCTCGACACCACAGGTTGTAAGCTCTGCGCCGCCTTCTGATAGAAGATAGTCTAATATTTTAAATGATAATTTTTTATTTTCATTATTGGTTACCATTATTGCTCCACCTACAGGAGAGATTGTTATAACTTTCTGAGTCGGGCCTACAGGATTACCGTATCTTAAGTCATATTCAGGGACAGTTGCCAAAGTTTGTTCTTTCAGTTGATCAAGTCTTCCTATCCAGTCATAAGTTACGAATGCTTTGTCTGCCTGTGTCATTTTTGCAGTCCATGACGGTTGAGTTGATGTTATAAATTCTTCGTCAAGTAATTTTTCATCGTATAATTTTTTCATATAGTCAAGGAATTCTTTAAATTCAGGTCTCATTGAAGAATAATTCCAGATACCTGTATTTTCGTCATAGCTCATACCAGGCCACTGTTGAACACCCCAACTTGCTCCAAGCTGATTTAAGATTGTTATACCTGATTTTGTAACTAAAGGAGCTGAATCAGGATATAATTCTTTTAACTGTTTTAAAACCTGATAAAATTCTTCAGGATTGTTCCACATTTTTATCCCGTGCTTATCAAATATATCTTTTCTGTATAGCATACCGTGGTTTACATCACGGTTAACTCCGTAAGACGGAATCTGATATAATTTACCGTCAGACGCTCTCCATGCTTTATTAACAGTTTCAGTACCCATTTCTTTGGCATTGTCAATAAATATGTATTTGAAGTTTGGCATTTCGTCTAAATAATCATCAACTGCAGCGAATGCTCCCTGAACACCAAAATCATTGATTTCCTGCATTGTAAATCCGCCTTTGAAGATATCAGGCATTTCGTCCAGACCGCCTGCCATTAAGATTTTTGATTTTTCTTTAAGGCTTGCTGTCGGGATAGCAACGATTTCTATATCCGCCCCTGTTCTTCTTGAAAGTTCTTTTACGATTACAGAATCGGTAAGTCCTACGTTTGAAGAGTCAACCATTATTGAAATTTTTGTACCTTTCTTATCAAAAGGAAGTTTTAAGCCACCTGCTTTTTCTTCAAACTGTTTAATTTCCTCTTTGGTCATCTGACCCACATCTGCTCCGCTCTCGTTTCCGGAACATCCTGCAAGTAAAGTTACAAGTAAAACTGCGCTTAGAATTAAAGATAATAATTTTTTCATTTTCATACACTCCTTTTATCATAATTTATATTATACCTACGGTGAGTTTGCCGCAAGGTGTAAATTTTCCCTTTAAGGCATCTATTAAGTAATTATCACAATCTGCCCCATAAGGTGTTGTTATAATTCTTTTTGCTCCCCTGAACTTTGAAAGTTCATAAGGATTGCCTACATGTATTATGGCAGCAGTTTTATTAAGGTTTGCCTGAATTAAACTTTCTGCCCTTTTTGTTATATTATCGCTTCCTAAATAACTTGAGGTTTTGCAGAATATGTAAAAAATTACCTCGTCAGATTTTGAAATTTTATCACATACATTTTCAATTTCTATCTGGTTTGGAAACTCATTTATTAAAACGACCTCAGAACCAGGAAACGCTTTTAAAAACTCTTCTTTCTTTTTTAACACATTTTCTTTTGAGTAAAGATAAGATGCTTCAAGTTCACGGCTCATTCCTGTATCTTCATATGAATTTTCGTGGAATAAAACAAATAATTTTTTTGTATCAGAATCAAGTTCAGGCAGTATCCCATCTTCATTTTTAATAAAGGAAATACTTTTCATTTTAGCCTGTTCTACAATGTTTTTAAGTTCCTTAGGAACTTCTTTAGATGTTGCACTCTTAAGAGTTCTCTTTTGTGCTTTTATTACATGCCTTACTGCATCGTCAAGTCTTTCATCTGTTATGATACCTTTTTCATAAGCTTCTAAAAGATACTCAAAACTTTCTTTAAAACTTAACCTGTAATTAGGTAGGACCATATCGTTACCTGCTTTTATGGCAAGCCCCAAACATTCTTTTTCGCCATAGTTCTGAACTATCGCCATCATTGCAAGTGAGTCGGTCATGATAACTTCGTCAAACCCTTCATCTCTTATCAAGTCGATTACTTTTTTAGATAAAGATGCCACATACTCGTTATCTACATTCTCAAAAAGGCAATGCCCTGTCATAATCCCCGATAAGTCAACTTTTTTCATTGCATTTATGTACGGTACGATATCTTTTTTTATAAGTTCCTCTTTAGTAAGTTTTGAAACTCCTATTTGCATATGCATATCGCACTTAATATCACTTCCGCCGGGGAAATGCTTTGCGGTTACAATCATACCCTCGTCCTGAAAACCGCGTATCATTTCGGTTGAAAAATCAGAGAGATAGGAAATATCATCTCCGAAACAGCGGGATATTTTACAAACTGAATCTTTGACAGGTAAATCTACCACCGGCCCCCATGCGACATTGACTCCGTCTTTTTTTGCTTCAATAGCTGTCACTCTTCCTAAGTTATATGCAAATTCAAGTTCTCCTGACGACGCAATTCCCATAGGAACGGGAAATCTGAATTTACCGCCCGGATAACCATTTTCCATATCAGCACATATAAGTATCGGATAGTCGGCAATTTTTTTCACTTCTTCGATAAATTCTTTATAGCTTTCTCTGAAAGACATCTGAATACCGCCGACAGCTCTCTTTTTTACCATTTCCAATATATATTTTTTGTCTTCATCATCAACATAAGCTCTTGCAACTATAAGATGTCCTATCTTTTGTTCAAGAGTCATATTTTCAAGTTTTAATTCCTGCATAAATACACTCTCCCTATTATTCGTATTTTAATTCTAACACAGGATATTTTTTGGCATCATAAAATATAAAAATATATATAAAAATTTCAAACATATATTT
>JAZOMN010000018.1:0-1718 GCA_045654005.1 Clostridia bacterium | reverse complement strand
AAATTTAATTGTCGTTCCTTTAGTTTCTTTTATTATGATTTACGGACTTTTTTGTGTACTGATTGGAATGTTGTTTCTTGATTTTGGAAAAATATTAGGATATCCGCTTGATTTTATAACATCGGCGTGCGTTGATTTTATTATAGTTTCGGGGAAAATACCTTTTGGTTATTTTAAAACTTTAAGTATAGATATATATTTTATTAGTTTATACTATTTCTTTATATATATTTTACATATTAAGTTACACTCGAAATTTAAATATTTTATTGCGATAATTATTATAGCATACATAGGCATAAATCTCTTTTATCCACTTGACAGAGCGATGCTTTCTTATGGAAATATGTATGTAATGTGTGGTAAAAACAGCGGTAAGAGTATAATAACATATAAAGATAAAACAGTTTTTATAAATGCATCTTTGCTAAACGGAAATTTTGAATATAGTCTTATTAAAGAAGAATGCAACAATACTTTTGATGTATATGTAGCATTTGGTGCGGAGGGTATTAAATATCTTGAAAATAATTCAATAAATGTTAAAGAATTATATATTCCTTCAGGGTTTTTAAATAACGAGTTTTTTAATAAAATAATCAGTGAAAGAAGCGAAAAAGTAATTGTTGTTGATAAAGATGTTAATATAAGTTTTTACGATTTTAACTTGACACTTAAACCGTATGACAGTTATAATATTTTAGAGGCAAAAATTTTATGTAAAGATAATAACATTATTACAACTAACAGTGAAATTGAATATTTAAATAAAGATACAAAATATATTGTTTCATATTATATGCTTGAAAGATATTATAAAAATGAAAATGTTCTTAATTGTTTTAAAGAAGAAGTTGAAAGGATAAGATTATGAATTCCAAAGAGTTAAGCAAAAAACTAAGTGAAGGAATAATAGATAATTTATATTTATTCTACGGCGAAGAAGATTATATAAAAGATACATATATAGAAAAAATTAAGTCAATTGTTCTTGAAAATGATATAATGGGAATGAATTTTACACAATTTGATGAAGAACCGTCAAAAAATGAACTTATTGAAGCGGTTGAATCAGTTCCTGTTATGTGCGAGAAAAAAATTGTATATTTAAACGGTTTTAATGTTGTATCTACATCTTCCAAAAAGGAAATAAAAGAAACTGTTAACGAACTTTTTAAAGATATTCCTGAATATACTGTCATTATAATAAGAGAACGGGAAACAGATGTGAAAAAAATATCTAAACCGCTCCTTAACCTTGTTAAAGAAAACGGTGTTGATGTTCTTTGCGATAAATTAAGTTTTCCTGATATGATAACTTTTATCAATCGTCAATTCGCAAAAAATAAGAAAAAAATTAGACGTGACGATTTAGAATATCTTATATCAATTTGTGAGCCGTCCATTAACAGCATATTAAGAGAAGTTGAAGTTATATGTGCATATCTTAATGACAGCGATGAGGTTACAAGAGAAATTATAGACCTTCTTGTTAAAAAATCTATTGAGGACAGAGTGTTTTCACTTTCCGATGCAATAATAAATAAAGACAAAAAAACTGCCTATGATATATTAAATGATTTGCGCCTTATGAAAAATCAGCACCCTGCAGGTAAAATTTTTTCAATTATATGCGATCATTTTATAAATATGTATGTAGTGATTACAAACAGTATGGAAAGAATACCTAATAACGAAACATTATCTATCTTAGAACT
>JAZOMN010000017.1:0-2827 GCA_045654005.1 Clostridia bacterium | reverse complement strand
CTTAGTACTGTTAAAACAGAGGAAAATAAACAATTCAGCGATATGTATAAGTCATATAAAGAAAAATACAGTTTATAAAAAAGTCCGAAAGGACTCTTTTGGTTACAAAATGATATTTTTTTGGTATAATGTATTATTATATATAGTGAAAGGGAATTTATATGTCATATAGTCAAGAAAACATTAGAAATTTTTCTATAATAGCACATATTGACCATGGTAAATCAACGCTTGCGGACAGGCTCTTGGAATTTACAGGTGTTGTAACCGAAAGAGAAAGTAAAGAACAACTTCTCGATAATATGGAGCTTGAAAGAGAAAGAGGCATTACAATTAAGGCGCGTGCCGTTAAAATGGAATATAAAGCAAAAGACGGTAATGTTTATATTTTAAATCTTATTGATACTCCGGGGCATGTTGACTTTAATTACGAAGTTTCTCGTAGCCTTGCAGCCTGTGAAGGTGCGATACTGGTAGTTGATGCTTCGCAAGGGATTGAAGCACAGACTTTGGCGAATACTTATCTTGCAGTTGAAGATAATCTGGAAATTGTGCCTGTTATAAATAAAATTGATTTACCGAGTGCAAGACCTCAGGAAGTTAAAGATGAAATCGAAGATATTATAGGAATAGAAGCACAGCATGCACCTCTTATTTCGGCTAAAATGGGTACTAATATAGAAGAAGTTTTAGAAAAAATCGTTGAGTATGTTCCTGCACCGACGGGAGATGAAAATGCACCATTAAAAGCACTTATTTTTGATTCTTATTACGATAGTTATAAAGGTGTAATTATTATGGTAAGAGTTGTGGATGGAAGTGTTTCTGTCGGTGATAGTATCAGACTTATGAATACAAAAAAAGAATTTACCGTAACAGAAGCGGGTTATCTTGAGCCTGACGGAACTTTTAATCATGGTTCGCTAAAAGCAGGAGAAGTAGGATATATTGCAGCGAGTATAAAAAATGTTAAAGATACCCGTGTAGGTGATACTGTTACTTTATCCCAAAATCCTGCAAAAGAAGCATTACCTGGTTATAAAAAAGTTAACCCAATGGTTTTTTGTGGTATATATCCTGCAGACGGGTCAAAATACAATGACTTAAGAGATGCTCTTGATAAATTGCAATTAAATGATGCTGCTCTTATTTTTGAAGCAGAAACATCTATTGCATTAGGTTTTGGTTTCCGTTGTGGATTTTTAGGTTTACTACACATGGAAATTATTCAGGAAAGATTAGAAAGAGAATATAATCTTGACATTATAACGACTGCGCCAAGTGTTATTTATAAAATAAATAAAACAGATGGTACTCAACTTGATATTGATAATCCTACAAATTTGCCCGACCCTTCGGAAATTGCATCCATGCAGGAGCCGATTGTTAAGGCGATAATTATAACACCTACTGAATTTGTTGGAAATATAATGGAACTTTGCCAGGAAAGGCGAGGAAATTATATTGATATGAAATATCTTGACAGTACAAGAACTCAACTTCATTATGAAATGCCGCTTAATGAAATAGTTTATGACTTTTTTGATGCCCTAAAATCACGCACAAGAGGTTTTGCGTCTTTCGATTATGAACTTTGCGGATATAAAGAGTCTAAACTTGTTAAATTGGATATACTGTTAAACGGCGATGTTGTTGATGCTTTGTCATTCATTGTTCATAGTGAAAAAGCCTATGGCAGAGGAAGAAAAATGGCGGAAAAACTTAAAGAAGTTATTCCAAGACAACTTTTTGAAATTCCTATTCAGGCTGCAATCGGTAATAAAATTATTGCAAGAGAAACTGTTAAAGCAATGAGAAAAGACGTTCTTGCCAAATGTTACGGCGGAGATATAACAAGAAAGAAGAAACTTTTAGAAAAGCAAAAAGAAGGAAAGAAAAGAATGCGTCAGGTAGGTTCTGTAGAACTTCCGCAGGAAGCCTTTATGTCGGTTTTAAAACTATGATGAATCTGGGTGTCTATATTCATATTCCTTTTTGTCTAAGAAAATGTAATTATTGTGATTTTGTTTCATATACTCATTCGGATTATGATGCTTATTTTGATGCGTTGAAAAAAGAGATTGATTTGAACTTAGATTTAATAAAAGAAAGAAAAATTGATTCTCTTTTTATCGGTGGGGGGACACCGTCTGTTGTTCCGTATAAATATATAGGTGAAATTTTATCTTATTTCAATTTTTCAAGCGATTGTGAGATAACAATAGAAACCAACCCGAAAACGCTTACTAAAGAAAATCTGAAAGCCTATAAAGAATACGGAATTAACAGAATAAGCATTGGAATGCAATCAGCAAATGATAATGAACTTAAAATTTTAGGGCGTATTCATAATTTTTATGATTTTTTAAAAAGTTATGAATTGATTACAGGGGCAGGTTTTAAAAATATAAATGTTGATACAATGTTTGGAATTCCTGAACAGACTTTTGATAGTTTTCAAAAAACATTATATGAAGTAAAAAAACTTAACCCGACACATATTTCTTCTTATTCTCTTATAATCGAAGAGAATACACCTTTTTACTCAATGGATTTAAACTTACCGAATGAACAAACTGAAAGAAGAATGTTTGAATGTTTAAATTCTGAATTAAATGGTTATAAAAGATATGAAATATCAAATTATGCAAAAGTTGGATATGAATGCCGTCATAATATAAAATACTGGCAAATGGAAGATTATCTTGGGCTAGGATTAAACGCTCATTCTTTTATTAAAGACACAAGGTATTCTAATTACAGTAATATGAATGAATATATAAATGCTTTAAGAGATGATAAGAAACCTTTTAAAGAAATAATTAAA
>JAZOMN010000016.1:0-6165 GCA_045654005.1 Clostridia bacterium | reverse complement strand
TGCTGACGAAAACGGTGCTGACTGTGATGAAGCATCAAGAGTTCTTAAAAACATTATCGGTAAACTTGGCGGAGGTATTTTCCCTCTTGGCGGATGCACTGAAGAAAGTGGTTCTCACAAAGGTTACGGATTAGGTATCATAGTTGAAATGTTTACATCTATATTTGCAGGTGGTACAACATCTCCTCACGTTAAAAACAGTGGTAACGCTGATACATCATTCTGTTTCTGGGCAATTGATTACGGTATGTTCGGAGATAAGAAAGAAATCAAAGACCGTATGAGTCTACTTTTAAAAGAATTAAGAGAAAGTCCAAAAGCAGACGGTCACGACAGAATTTATACTCACGGTGAAAAAGAAGTTGAATCAATGGCAGAAAAACTTGAAATTGGTATTCCTGCAAATGAAAAGACTATTGCTGAGTTAAAAGAAATAGGTAAAGTTGTAGGTCTTAACTACGACGATTATTTTAAAGCGTAATATGAACATATTATTTGATATTGGAAATACATATGTAAAAGTAGGATTTTTAAAGGAAAATAAAATAACTTTCAGGTCTGTAAATAAAAAAGACGCTGTTAAGGAAATTAAGTCTTTTATTAAAAATTTAAATGGGGAAGACTTAAAGGCTTATATCGTTTCTGTTAATGAAGATATGTTAAGGAAGGTAGAAGAAATTTTATCTTCCCTTGACATTTCGTATAAAGTGTTTTCAAAAAGCGATATAAAGTTTGAAACAAGATATGAAGAAGATACTTTGGGGCATGACAGGATTGTTACCGATTACGGTGCATATAAACTGTACGGTGGTAAAATCATTGTTATAGATTTGGGGACTGCCGCCACCTTCGATTTGATTGACGAAAATGGAATTCATTTAGGGGGGGCAATTATGCCCGGAAAAGAAACGTATCAGTATTCTCTTTTAAAGAAAGCGAAAATTCTTCCTAAATCCGAAATGTTAAAAGGCTTAAATCCCGTTGGTACGACAACTCTTAAAAATCTTAATGCGGGGCTTTATTACGGTTTTATCGGTTCAGTTGTTTATATGATAAACGTATATAAGTCGCAAGATAAGTATAAAGATTATAAGGTTGTTTTAACAGGCGGAGATACTGAACTTTTTGCAGGTTACGATTGTATTGACATATTTGATAAGGAGTTAACATTAAAGTCATTAAATTCAATATATGAAAGGGTGGATTATAAATGAGTATTAAAGAAAAAGCATTAAAAGCCCACGAAGAATGGGGCGGAAAAATTGAAGTTATTTCAAGAGCGAAAGTAGAAAACAAAGACGATTTATCGATAGCGTACACACCGGGGGTTGCTGAACCTTGTCTTAAAATATCGGAAGACGTGTCTTTATCTTATAAATATACACGTCGTTCAAATATGGTAGCAGTTATTACAGACGGTACTGCAGTACTTGGTCTTGGGGATATCGGACCTGAAGCAGGTATGCCTGTTATGGAAGGTAAATGTGTACTTTTCAAAGCATTTGCTGATGTTGATGCTTTCCCTCTTTGTGTAAGAACAAAAGATGTAGATGAAATAGTATTTATCGTAGAAAAATTAGCAGGTTCATTCGGTGGTGTTAACTTAGAAGATATCGCTGCTCCTCGTTGTTTTGAAATCGAAAAGAAATTAAAGGAAAAATGCGATATTCCGATTTTCCACGATGACCAGCACGGTACAGCAGTTGTTACACTTGCTGCTATGATGAATGCACTTAAATATGTTAAAAAAGACATTTCTGAAATTGAAGTTGTTGTTAACGGTTCAGGTGCCGCAGGTATTGCTATTACAAAACTTCTTATGAGCATGGGTCTTAAAAAAGTTATCCTTTGCGATACAAAGGGTGCTATCTATAAAGGCAGAGAAGGTCTTAACCCTATAAAAGAAGAAATGGCAGAAATCTCCAACTTAGAACTTAAAAAAGGTTCACTTAAAGATGTTATCGTTGGCGCAGACGTGTTTATCGGCGTTTCTGCTCCTGGTATCTTAACTGCTGATATGATTAAAACTATGGCTAAAGACCCGATTGTATTTGCTATGGCAAATCCAACACCTGAAGTTATGCCTGATGTTGCAAAAGAAGCAGGAGTTAAAATTATGGGTACAGGAAGAAGTGACTTCCCTAACCAGATAAATAACGTTCTTGCATTTCCTGGTATATTCCGTGGTGCATTTGATGCTAAAGCAACAGACATAAATGACGAAATGAAAATTGCTGCAGCAAAAGCAATAGCAGGAATTATTAAAGACGAAGAAATCACACCTGAATATGTTATCCCTGCTGCATTTGACGAAAGAGTTGCACCGGCAGTTGCAAAAGCAGTTGCAGAAGCGGCAAAAAGAACAGGTGTTTGCAGAGATTAATAAATTCTCAAAATTAGGAGTGTTTATATGCAAAAAGTATTTGCTAACAGCGAAGTTCCAAAAGGTACTTATATATGTTTGTGTTGCGGTTCTGAACAGATTATGGAGGAAAAAGGTTTTTTACTTCCATGTCCTGAATGTGACTTTTTAGAATATAAAGCTACAATTATTATGGAACTTTCAAAAGAAGAATTAAGAAAGAAATTTGAAGAGTGCTTAAAACTTCTTACAATAAGTTGCTATTTATTTGAAAAGAAGAGAATTAATGAATTTTTAAATGTAATGGCAATAAATCTTCGTATGCTGTTATGTGACGGAGAGAATTCACTGCTTCCTAAAATAATTGAAAATCCGCTTTTCCATAAAGGCAGATTTTCCTATGAAGATAATGTAATTCATCCCGACTCGCTTTTTTCTTTGGAAGAAAAGGTAAGTCTTAATGACTTTCTTTCACAGGTAGCAGTAAGAAGAGAGGGTAGCCGTCCTGTTACAGTGGCAAAAATTATAAAAGCACAAGCCAATAAATGCGGTGGTGCTCATATTGACCCTGAAATCAGTGAGGACTTTTTCCTTGCGTCTTCTGTGAGCAAATACTATTTTATAGTTATAGCAAAATATATTATAAAAATGTCAGGCTATGACTATGATGCTATAATAAACGAATTTACAAATTTAATTAAATGATTTAAAAGGGGCTATAGCAAAATGAATAAATAACGGTTCGTCGGGGACGCCGAACCCTACAATTGAGTAAACAATATATGTAGGGGACGGGCTCCCGAACGTCCCGAAAAAATCATTTTGTTACAACCCTTTTTTCAGAGGAAGTATTAAAATGAAAGTAAGTATAGCCAAGCCTTTATTTTTCGGAGATGAAACCGATTATATTAAAGATGCTTTTTCAAAAAATCAGATAGCCTGTAAGGGTGATAATATAGATTTGATGGCAAAGATGCTCTCAGATTATGTTGGAATGCCGTACTGTCTGCTTTTATCTAATGGTACAGCAGGGCTTCACCTTGCCTTAAAAGCACTTGATATAAACGAGGGAGACATTGTTTTTTGCCCTACGCTTACTTATTGCGGGACAATTTATCCTGTCATATATGAAAGGGCAGTTCCTGTGTTTATTGATTGTAAAGAAGATGGAACGATGGACGAAAAGTGTTTAGAAGATGCTTTTATAAAATATAAGGATAATCTGCCGAAATGTGTTATGGCAGTTGATACTTACGGTGCTCCTTACGATTACGATAAAATAAGAGAGATAACTGATAAGTATAATGTTCCTTTAATATCTGACTCTGCTGAATCTTTAGGCGGAATGTATAAAGATAAAAAATGCGGGTCTTACGGAGATATTGCGGTTATATCTTTTAGTTATTCCAAAATTGTTACCACCTCTTTAGGAGGAGCAGTTTTAACTTCAAATAAAGATTATCTTGAAAAAATGGCATATCTTGCAAATCAGGCAAAAGCCAAATCTTCAGCATATATTCATAAAGAGGTAGGTTATAATTACCTTATGAGCAATGTTAATGCAGGAATTGGTGTTGCTCAATTAAATCATCTTGAGGAACTTATAAAGATAAAAAAAGATATGTTCAAAAGATATAAAGAAGGATTTTCTAAAATTGACGGGGTTAAAGTTATAGCCGATAAGGAAGGCTCATCATACTGGCAAAACGGAATAGTTGTAAATGGGTATGATGTGGAAAAACTTGTTGATAAACTTATAGATTTGGGTATTGAGGTAAGAAGAGGCTTTAATCCTATGCATAAGCAGGAAGCATTCAGTTCATTTGACTATATAACAAGAAACAATGTTTCAGAAGATTTGTTTTTAAAAACAATTCTTCTACCGTCAGGAAACGGTACAACAAATGAAGAAATTAATTATGTTATTGAAATGGTTGAAAAAGTATTAAAGGAGGCAAAATAAATGGATACATCGGTTGATACCAGACGAGGCGTAATTGTTACCGCAATTAAAAATCATATTATGAATGCTTTTTTATGGTTTTTGTTAAACGGTCTGGTTTTTGCATGGCTTGTTACAGGCTGGAGGTACGGTTCAATATTTTTAGGCCTTATTGCAGTTATATTTTATATGTCAGGAATTTATTCTTATTCTTATGAACAGCCTAAACTTGATATGATTATTAAAAAAAGATATGATTATCTTATGCCTTTAAAAATCGGCGGTGCTTCAAGTGTTATAATATTTATTTTGTCAGGCTCTCATTTTCTTCTTCGCTTAATAAATGTGGAAATGTCAATGTATTACGGAATGTTTGTAAGATTTTTAAACTTTCCTTTTGTATATTTCTTCCATGGGTATGACGGGCTTTCGTATAACTTTTTAGCAGTTGTAATTATAAGTATTATTCCGATACTTGTAGCATATTTTGCATATTTTATGTCAGTAAAAGGCTTCTCATTAACTCAGGTGCATGACAGGATAGTTTATGAAAAAAAGGATAAAAATTAACTATGAAAAAATGGTTGCTTGTAGCACTTAATGCTAAATATTCGCACACCTCATTATCTGTAAGAAGTATTTGCTCTTATGTTTTAAAAAACGGATATAACAATATATCCTTTTTTGAGGGTACGATAAATGACGATTATTTCTGTTTACTTAAAAACATATTAGAGAAAAACCCTGATGTAATAGGGTTTTCTTGTTATATATGGAATATAGAACTTATTAAAAAATTAGTTTCTGATATAAAAGAGATTTGCCCTCATATCACTGTCTTTTTAGGCGGTCCTGAGGTAAGTTATAATAAATCGGTGTTTTCTGAAATTCCTCAAATTGATTTTGTTATAAGAGGGGAAGGGGAAATACCTGTTTTAAAACTTATAAAAGGCGAAAGCGATGTTAAGGGTGTTTGCAGAAGTGATAAAGAGTATCATTTTGGCGAAATGGAAGAAATGGATAACATTCCTTTTTGTTACGAGGGAGAACTTGAAAATTTAACCAACAGGGCAGTATATTATGAAACTTCAAGAGGTTGTCCTTTTAAATGTGCTTTTTGTATATCTTCTTTAACAAAAGGTGTAAGAACTCTGCCTCTTAAGAGGGTATTTTCCGAAATTGATTTGTTTTCAAACTTGAAAATAAAAAGAGTAAAACTTGTTGACAGAACTTTTAATTTTGATAAAGACAGGGCAAAAGAAATTATAAAATATATTCTTTCAAAGAAAAGAGAAACCTGCTTCCATTTTGAAATAGGTGCGGACTTGCTCGATAAAGAATTAATGGATATAATAAAAGAGGCAGATTATGATACTATTCAGTTTGAAGCGGGTATCCAGTCAACCAATGCAGAGAGTTTAAAACTGTGCGACCGTGCAACTGATATGGATAAACTTAAAAACAATTTATTGTATCTTAAAGATGCCAGAGTAAGAATTCACTTAGATTTAATCGCAGGTCTTCCAAAAGAAGATTTTGAAAGTTTTAAAAGAAGCTTTGACGAGGTGTACGCACTTTCTCCAAAAGTGTTGCAGGTAGGATTTTTAAAACTTCTTCATGGCTCGAAATTAAGAGAAGAAAAAGAAAGATACAATTATAGATTTAAAAGTACCGCACCTTATGAAATTTTATCAAACGATTTTATTTCCTTCTTTGAGCTTATGGAAATAAAGTACGTGGATAAATCGGTGGATGCATATTTTAACAGTGGAATTTTTAATAATTCTCTGACTTATATCTTTAAAAAATATGACGTCTTGCCATTTGATTTTTATCTTATGCTGGGTAAAAAAATGGGAGA
>JAZOMN010000015.1:0-9456 GCA_045654005.1 Clostridia bacterium | reverse complement strand
ATCAAGTAAATTTAATAACAATTAACCAAAATATCTCTTAAGAAGTCCTTCTAAGCCTTTGCCATGTCTTGCTTCGTCGCGAGCCATTTCGTGAACTGTGTCGTGAATAGCGTCAAGACCGTTTTTCTTAGCACATGTTGCCAAGTCAAATTTACCTTGAGTTGCGCCATATTCACAGTCAACTCTCCATCTTAAGTTATCTTTAGTTGTTGCTTTCATATTAGGTTCTAAATCTTCGCCTAAAAGTTCAGCAAATTTTGCTGCGTGTTCTGCTTCTTCAAAAGCGGCTTTTTCCCAGTAAAGACCTACTTCAGGATAACCTTCTCTGTGTGCAATTCTTGCCATACATAAATACATACCAACTTCTGCACATTCTCCATTAAAGTTTGCCATTAATTGTTCAAATATATATTTTTTATCTTCTTCTGAAATATCAGGATTGTTTTTAACAGTTTTAGCATAAACACCATACTCGTGTTCTGCTGCTAAAGCTGCACCTTCTGCCATTTCATTGAATTTAGATGCAGGAACTTTACATACAGGGCATTTTTCAGGTGGTTCATTACCTTCGTGAACATAACCGCATACTGAACATACATATTTTTTCATATCTTTTACCATCCTTTATTATATACTTCTTAACGATAATGATTATCGTTATTGTTATTATAACATACTCTCCCAAAAAGTCAATAGAAATTTTAAAAAACTATGAAAAAATTTTTTCCATAGTTTTTTATCAGTATATTTCTTTTTCAATAGATGTTACATGAGCAACCTCGGAATCGGATACTCTGAACGAAATAACATAATCAGCATAGCTGAATTTATATATTCTGTTAGAATCATTGTGATATGCAGGTCGCGGGTCGTGAGCAAGTATTTTAACAAGTGCTTCTCTCTTTTTCATTGAAATGTTCCCTGCGACATCGTCAGGAATTACAACTTTAAGTTTCTTTTTATCACCCGGTATTGAAAATCCTCCAACCGCATCATCAATTTTATCTGCATAAGGAATATACGGTTTAATATCGTATATAGGCGTACCGTCCATCAAGTCAGGCCCCTGAACATATATAACAGGACCTTCTGAACTGTATTGAGAAATTTTTACTATTTTAACAGCAGAGATTCCAATCGGATTAGGTCTGAAAGGAGATCTTGTTGCAAATACTCCTACTCTTTTATTTCCCCCCAAAGCAGGCGGTCTTACCGTAGGTTGCCATTCATAATCCTCGTTTTCTGAAAACTGCCAGATTATCCACATATGAGAAAACAGTTCAAGCCCTTTTATCGCTTTTACATTTCGAAACTCAGGTTCAAAAATTATTTTCCCGACAACTTCACGAACAATTCCGCTTTGTCTAGGTATGCCAAATTTAGATCTAAAGTCTGTTTTAATATGACCTATTATTCTCATAAATCTATTACCTTTCAGCGAAAATACTTTACCATTTTCTTTCATTCTATCACTAATATATTTATTTGTCAATACAGGTTTTTAAATATAATTTATTTATTTTTTGGCTTTAGAACAGGTGTTTCAGAGGGGGGTACACATAATATCATTTGCCGCAAGGCAACATCGTTTATCAAAGATAACATCATTGATGTAAAACATCACATCATTTATCGAAGATAACATCATTTTATGTCCGTCAATATGGAATGAAGCTCAGGCGATGCCTGAAATGATGTGTTCGCTATGCTCACAATGATGTTGTGTTCAAGGACACAAACACAAAAAAAGAACACCTCATGGTGTTCTTTTTTTGGTGCGGCAAATGGGACTTGAACCCATACGCCAAAGACACACGCCCCTCAAACGTGCCTGTCTGCCGATTCCAGCACTGCCGCATAGTTTATTATAAAATGAATAATGAATAAATGCGGGTCGTCGAGGACGCCGACCCCTACATTCTGAATTTATTCTATAAACTGTTATTTTTAGGATTAACAATATTTCTAAAATCAAGGTCGCCTCTCTCTAAACCTTTGATAAGAACTTCTGCTGTTGCAACATTGGTTGCAAGAGGAATGTTATGCACGTCGCATAGTCTGAAAAGTGCATTAACATCAGGCTCGTGAGGCTGTGCAGTAAGAGGGTCTCTGAAAAATAACACAAGGTCAATTTCATTATATGCTATTCTTGCACCGATTTGCTGGTCTCCGCCTTGCGGACCTGATAAGAATCTGTGGACACTAAGACCGGTTGCATCCGAAACAAGGCCTCCGGTTGTACCTGTTGCGTACAAATTATGGCTTGCAAGTATAGGCTTATACGCTATACAAAACTGTACCATAAGTTCCTTTTTCATATCATGTGCAATAAGTGCAATATTCATATTTTCCTCTCTTTCTTATATGTTAATTATAAACATTTAAAAAAACCATTTGAAAAAGCTTTTTTCTTTTTTCAAGTTTATAATCGGAATGTTTTCTCCTGTAATTCTTTTTGCAACATCTTTAAACTGCTTTCCTGCTTTTGATGAAGACTCTAAAACTGCCATTGTGTTTCTCTTCTGGCTTTTTAGAACTATCTCATCTTCCTCTATAATGCCGATAGGGGAAACACCTAAAATATCAGTAATTTCATCTATCGTTAACATATCTCCTCTTTTAATCATATCCTGCCTTACGCGGTTGATTAAAATCTTTATTTCAGGCATGGAAGCCATCTCAAGTAGAGTGATAACCTTATCCGCATCGCGAACAGAGGACATTTCGGGTGTCAGAGTCACAATCGCAAGGTCTGCTCCTGCTATTGCAGATTTAAAACCTTTTTCAATACCTGCAGGGCAATCTAAAAGTATATAATCATAATCCCCTTCAATCTGAGAAAATAATTTCTGGAAATTTTCAGGGTTCAAAAAATCTTTATCAGTTGACTGAGCCGCAGGAAGAAGATGCAAATGCCCGTGATTTTCAAATTTGAAAACCGCTTTATCAAAAGAGCATTTCCCTTCAATAACATCAATAATATCATAAACTATGACATCTGACATACCCATTGCCAAATCAAGATTTCTAAGGCCGATATCTATATCTGCCATAAGCACTTTTTTACCAAGTTTTGCAAGTGCCACAGCAATATTGGAAACTGCAACAGTTTTTCCAACTCCGCCTTTTCCGGAAGTTATTACAATTGTTTTTGCCAACCTTTAAACCTCCTTTTTTTACTTTCAAGGAATATTTTATCACAATTTTAAGATAATTGCAATAAAATTATCTTAAAATTTCCATAGTCGGTTTATTATCTACATACTCTAAAAAGTCGCCTGTAAAATATTTTGCAATTATTTCTTTTGCGACAGGAGCAATAGAATTACCATGAGAACCATGTTCTACCACAACTGAAATTGCAATCTGCGGATTTTCATAAGGAGCAAATGCAACGAAAACCCCATTATTCGAACCTTTTGGCACTTCGGCAGTACCTGTTTTACCTCCGACAGAAACTCCAAAACCTTCAAACACAGAAGAGGCTGTACCGTCTTCTGTAACCGATTTCATACCTTCCATAATAAGTTTATGGTGTTTAGCATCTATTTCGATGCTTTCTTCGGCTACAGGATAATATTCTTTTATAATATTAGAGGTAGAATATTCTTTAACTCTTTTTACAAGATGGGTTTTATATCTTGTTCCGCCGTTTGCTATTGTTGCTATATAATTTGCAAGTTGAATAGGTGTAAAAAGATTTTTGGACTGACCAATTGCCGCCTGAATAGTATCGCCCGGCCACCACTCTTCGCCTAAAGTTTCAACATACTGGGGACCTGCGACTATCCCTTTAACCTCTTCGGGAAGTTCTATCCCTGTCTTTTTGCCAAACCCTAACTGTCTTGATAAAGTATTAAGTCTGTTAATGCCTGTAAGTCTGCCTGTTTCATAGAAAAATATATTACAGGAATTTTCCAAAGCGCCTATAACATCAAGTGCACCATGCCCTTCTCTTTTCCAGCAAGCAGGAGTATAACTCGGCGCATAATAATTATAAATTCCACTACAGTTCATTACGGTTTTATCATTTATAACACCTGCCTGAAGCCCTGCAAGTGCTGTCGCCATTTTAAATGTCGAACCAGGCTCATAAGTTCCTGCTATTGCTCTGTTCCAGAAAGGTTTTGCAGGGTTCTTATAATTCTTGCTGTAATCTTCATTAAACCTTGACAGATTGTAGGTAGGATAGGAACAAAGTGCAAGAATTTCGCCGGTATGAATATCTATAACAACTGCCGCACCACTGTCAGCATCCCAACCCTCAGAATATCCTGTGTTTATGCCGTAAGAACTTATGCTTGTTATAACCTCTTTAAGCATTTTTTCGGCAGTTTTCTGGAGTTCTAAATCTATAGTTAAAATGACATCGTTTCCCGGAACTGCTTTTAATGTTGAAACTGAGGAGACAATATGACCTGACTCATTTTCTTCAATGCTTAAAGTTCCGTCTTTTCCTTTTAAAATAGGCTCACAGTATTTTTCAATTCCGTCTTTCCCTATAACTGCATTTATATCATAGCCCTCGCTTTTTAAAACATCATATTCTTCTTTATAAATCTGCCCTACTCTTCCTAAAATATGAGATGCAATGCCAGGCTCGTTATATTCTCTTAAATATTCTGTAAGGATATTTACACCGTTTAAAGAATGGGTTGTTTCCTTAATTTTTGTAACAACCTCCATACTTACATCGTTTGCAAAAGTATATGAATTAAGCGAAGAAAAAAGCCTTAACTCCATTTCGCTTCTTACACCTGCGATTTTTCTTTTATCCGCTTCTAAATAGGAATCATCTATTTCATATCGTTTGTAAAGTTCTTTTATAACATCGTCAGCCGATAAGTCTTTATCTAAATTCATAGATTTATTAAATTTTTGAATATTCTCTTTTTCCTCGTAAGTGAATTTATAAGGTTTTTCCTTGGTAACAGGCATTGTATCAATATAATTCACATTGCCCGACTCACATATATTTATAAGTTTTAAAACAATATCGTTAAGTTCTTTATTATCCGAATTAACTTTGGATACTGTAATCGAAAAGCCCTGACGATTTGACACAAGAGGTCTTCCGTATCTGTCTAAAATTTCGCCTCTGGGTGCTTTTTGAGGAATGGATTTTGAAAGACGGGTAGCAGTAATCTCGCTGTACTTGCTTCCGTCAATAACCTGAAGCATAAAAAGACGGGCAATAACCAAAAAAGCAATTACCCCTACAATACAATATAAAATTATAAAACGATTTTTATAATTTTGCTGTCTTATCATCTTACCCTCCAAGCAGATCTTCGTACGCTTATAATTTTTCTGTATATGAAAATAGCAACAATCGTAATTACACTGTTATATAAAAATTCAATTAGCGAAACGCTGATAAGCAAATCAAAAAAATGCGTATCCCCTAATCCAAAGAAAATGGCGAAAAGCAAACTGTACATCAAACATCCGACAAAAGCAAACAAAGTTTTAACCGACACCATATTTTCAAAAAAGGCGTGGTAAAACTCCGATAATACAAACGGAATAAGAACGAATAAAACAGTATGAACACACATTATTTTCCCATTAAAAAAATCAAACAAAAGACCAAAGGCGAGAGAATAATAAATGTTTGACGAATCATTTTCAACTAAAGATGCGCACAAAATAACCGAAAATATAAAATTCGGGGCAACATTTAAAATCTCTAAACTATTGGCAAGAGTTTGATTTGCAAAAAAAATCAAAGTAAAAACAAGTATTTTTATAAAGTTATATTTAGCACTTAAAGAATTCATATTTACACCTTGTTATGATTTGTTATAACAAATACTTCACGAATAAAATTGAAATCCTCAACAGGTGAAATAACAGCATATTGAGTTTTCGTTATAGATTCAGTTTCTATTTCCTTAATTCTGCCTATAGCAAGGCCTTTAGGATATATTTCTCCAAGCCCTGATGTTTCCACAATATCTCCCTCGACAAGATTCATTTCCTTGGAAACATAAATCATAGTCATAAGCCCGTCTTTCAAAAGTGCAGAATTCCCTTCGCACACTGCAGTATTCCCCGTTCTTGTAACAACGCATCCTACTGAACTTCCGCCTTCTATTATAGTCTGCACTTTGGCAAAAGTTTTACCGGTTTCCACTATATATCCGATAACACCTTTTGAGCCGACAACAGGCATATTGGTAGCAATTCCGTCATTCGTGCCTTTGTCAATCAAGAAAGTGGAATAGTAATTAGATGTATCTTTTGATACAACGGTACATGCAGAAAGTTTGAATTCGGGATTTTGTTCTTTAAAATTAAGAAGGGATCTCAATCTTTCATTTTCAATTTCTAGTGAGGCAAGCTTGGAATTTGAATGTTCAAGTTCCATAACTTTATGGTCAAGTTCATGATTTTTATTTATAAGTTCTTTTTTATCACTAAAATAATCAAAAAAGTCGGATGTTTTATTCGCTATTGTATTAAAAAGTTTTATAGCAGGCTCAACAATATAACCTACGGCATTGTCGTATGCCAAGGTGTTCTCTCTGTCTATTGCACTAAAATAAAAAGTGACAACAGATACTATAAGAATTGCTATAACAATAAAATACTTCTTGTTTCTTAAAAACAATACGCTTCCCTACCATCTGTTTCTTTTTTCGTTCTGAACTATTTTTAAAGTATCCATGGTTTCTAAAACCATACCTGTGCCTTTTGCAACACAGTCAAGCGGGTCTTCTGCAATCTTAACAGGTAGTAAAGTTCTTTCAGATAACAATCTGTCAAGACCTTTTAAGAATGCTCCGCCCCCTGTTAAAGTAATACCTTGCGTAACAATATCTGCTGAAAGTTCAGGCGGTGTGTTTTCCAATGTAACTTTAACAGTATCAACTAAAATTTCAGCACATTCTGAAAGCGCTTCTCTTATTTCTTCGCTTGTAACAGTTATATTTCTTGGAAGGCCTGAAAGGTTATCTCTTCCTCTTACATCCATTGACGGTTCGTTCTCTTCCATTTTATATACAGAACCGATTGCAATTTTAATTTCTTCGGCAGTTCTTTCACCGATTAACAAGTTATGTTTTTTCTTTATATAGTTTGCAATCGCTTCGTCAAAAGCATTACCTGCAACTCTTACAGTTTTAGCAGTAACAATAGAGCCTAAGGATATAACAGCCGCTTCACTTGTTCCACCGCCGATATCTAAAACCATATTTCCCAAAGGTTCAGCAACGGTTAAATTAGCACCGATAGCCGCTGCCATTGACTCTTCAACGATATAAACCTCTTTTGCGCCTGATTGAATAACCGCTTCTTCAACTGCTCTTCTTTCAACTTCAGTAACCCCTGAAGGAACACAGGCAACAACGCGAGGTTTTGAAAATGCTCCCGATTTTAAAACTTTTTGCAAAAATCTTTTTATCATTTCATAAGTCATTTTATAATCGGATATAACCCCGTCTTTTAGCGGTTTTATTGCAATGATATTATCAGGGGTCTTACCCACCATTTCTTTTGCATCGTAACCAACTGCATAAACCTCTTTGGAATATCTTGCAACAGCAACAACAGAAGGTTCTCTTAATACAATACCCTTTCCTTTAACATATATAAGAGTATTCGCAGTTCCTAAATCAATACCTATATCTTTGCTTAAAAAAGCCATATTTAAACTCTCCTTTCGAGTTTTTGTAATAATAATTTAACTAAATATCCGTTTATAATCCCTGAAATTGTACCAAAGAAAATTAAGTACGGATAATAATAAAATACTGTGTATGAGCCAAGAGCAAAAAACGCCATAATTATCTGTGAGGTTATATGAAAAAAACTTCCTGCCATACTTACGCCCAAAGGACTGAATATTTTAAACCGTTTTAAAATCGCCATCGAAAACGAGGAAACAAGCCCTCCTGACACACTATATATAAATGAAGAAAAATTTCCGTAAAGCATAGTTATAATAACAGATTTTAAAAAGGCACACGCCACTCCCTCTTTTAGCGAATATATATAAATTATTGCAAGTATAACAATATTTGATATGCCTATTTTTATTCCGGGAACGAAGCTTGAAAGCGGGATAAAATTTTCAATAAAATTAAGTGCAACAGCAAATACCACGCATAAACTTAAAAAAACAGTTTTTCTTAATTTATCAGTACGAAACATAATCCAACTCAGAATTCCCTTCAATATAAACTATAAGCCTTGCGGGCAGACAAATTATCGACTGAAACGGTTTTGATATTACACCCTCGCTTAAGCAAAGTTTATCTTCACAGTCGCTTTTAATAATTTTAACAGTATTTCCCTCTATACTTATTTTATTATAACCGAAGCTTGAATTTATTTCAACATAATTATTATAATCGGGTGAAAGTTTTATTTCTTTATATATTTTCCCGTCAACTTTTATTATACATTTTAAATTATCATATTCCCCTGCACAGTTTAATGAAAAAAGACTTGCCGAAAAAACAATAATAATAAAACCAAGTATTATTATATCTCCTTTTTTCATAGAGCACCTCTTAAAAAATGCCCTCTGGTAAACTTTTCAAAATTATTTTCGCCGGATTTATACATATTGAAAACTTCTTCGCATTTTTTCATATTTTCATAAGTAAATGACAAAAGAATATAGTTAACGCCTGCTTTTTTAAAGTCATCTTTTTTATCGCTCATAACAACAGGATAAGGATTGAAAATAACGTTTCTGCAATCTTCCCTGCAATCGACTATAAATTTTTCGCCCTTTCTGTCGGTAAGTTCCACAGGCCCTTTTACGCACTCGTTAAGAACACTCTTTTTAATACAGTTTCTTAAAATCATTGATTCAATATATCCGTATCCTAAAGCGAAAACATCAAATTCAGGCATAAAATACGAAATATCTTTTAAAGTTATTTCGCTTGATGCACCAACCATAAACACATTATTATCTTTTAAAAACTCTGACGAATATGAGTTTGATATATTAAGGTAAATATCCGTCATAAGTTTAAAATCTTTCAGAAGTTCAAAGTGGGATATATTGCTGATAAGCGCATATTTAAATCCCGCTTCTTTTAATTTTTGAATTCTTGATTTAACCTTATCCATTTCGGTGTGAGATATAATTTTAGGTAAGGTTATAACGGTTTTTTCTTTATTTAAAAAATCCTTGTTCTTTAAAACAAGATTGTAATTTGCAAGAACATATTTAATATCTTCTTTAGAATCTGCCCAACTAAGCTGACTTTGAAGATTAGCCCTGACAATATAGCAAGGCTCGGTTTCTTTTCTTCTTAAGTTTGAAACAGATATGTCATTTATTTTAATTTCTGATTTTAAACTTAATTTTTCACATAAATTTCTTCTTAACTCGTTTAATATTTTTAAAGGCACATAAACATCTTTATCAATATTAGCCTTTAACTCGTTAAGATAAAAAGGTGTATCGTTAAGTTTTGATAACGATTCTTTGACTTT
>JAZOMN010000014.1:0-9799 GCA_045654005.1 Clostridia bacterium | reverse complement strand
AAAGCCATTTTAGCTTTTTCGTTTTCTTTAATTAAAAACTGCTTTGTTACACCTACATCTATAAAATCCCATGGCAGATTTTCTTCATAATCTCTTTGTCTGTGGTTATAGAAAGAATAGTCTATATTATTATCAGAAAATGCTTCCATCCATTTATCATATTTAAAATGCTCATTCCATCCATCAAGACGGCATCCTTTTTTATAAGCATCAATAAGCACTTTCGAAAGTCTTCTGTCCCCTCTTGCAAAAACTCCCTCAAGAATAGACAAATCTGCATCGTGCCAGTTATAGTTTATAAGTTTTGATTTCATTTCATTTTTCAGTAAATTTTGTTTATCTCTTAGTTCTTCGATTGTATCCTGCCTTGCCCACATAAACGGTGTAAAAGGTTTAGGCACAAAAGAAGAGGTACTGACAGTTATTCTTGCGCCTTTCGGTCTTAAAGGCTTGTCTATCTTATAATAAGTATCCTGAACTTTAAATGCCAGATCTTTAATACCAAGCACATCTTCATTCGTTTCATAAGGAAGACCTATCATAAAATAAAATTTAACACTGTTCCATCCGTTTGTGAATATAAGTTCGGATGTTTTTAAAACATCTTCTTCACATACATTTTTATTTATAACATCTCTCATTCTTTGTGTTCCCGCTTCGGGAGCAAAAGTCAAAGATGTTTTTCTTACTTTCTGCACTTTATCAGCAAGAGGTAAGTTGAAATTATCAATTCGAAGTGACGGCAGACAGAAGTTTATCTTTCTATCGTCGGTGTATTCCATAAGTTTATCTGTAAGTTCGGTAAGACGGGTATAGTCACTCGTACTTAAAGAACATAAGGAAACCTCATCATAACCTGTTGCCTCAAGTGATTTAACTGCAATATCAACTAACTTTTCAGGATTTCTTTCTCTTACAGGACGATATATAAACCCTGCCTGACAAAATCTGCACCCTCTTATACATCCTCTGAATATTTCAAGAGTTACTCTGTCGTGAACTATTTCAGTATAAGGAACAATGATTTTTTCAGGATGAGGCAAATTATCAAAATCTTCTATTACTCTTTTTTCAATAGTTTCGGGAACATCTGCAAGAAGTGTTCTTTCTTTAATTGTTCCGTCTTCATTATATGAAACATCATAAAATTTAGGAACATATACCCCTTTTATTTTTGCAACTTTAAGTAAAAAGTCATCCCTGTTATCAGAACCACTTTGTTTATATTCTCTATAAACATCCATTACTTCAGGAAGAACCTCTTCCCCTTCGCCTATCATAAAAAAGTCAACTATATCATAAAGTGGTTCGGGATTAACTGCACAAGGACCACCTGCACATATAAACGGGCAAGTAGAATCTCTGTCTTTTGATAAGAAAGGTATGCCTGACATATCAAGCATTGCAAGTACATTTGTATAACTCATTTCATATTGCAGAGTAAAACCCAGCATATCAAATTCATTAAGGGCGTCTTTTGATTCAAGTGCGAAGAGCGGAATATTATTTTCTTTTAATATTTCTTCCATATCTACCCATGGCATAAAACTTCTTTCACACCATACATCAGAAATATTATTAAGAGTATGATAAATACATCTTAGGCCAAGATGTGACATTCCTATTTCATATGTATCAGGAAAACAAAAAGCAAATCTTATATTTACATTCTCTTTATCTTTAATTATGCTGTTATATTCACCGCCTACATATCGTGACGGTTTTTCAACTTTATCGAGATATTTTTCAATATTAATCATTAAGTATTTCTCCTATTTTTTTATGTTTTGAAACAAAATTTATAAAAGGAATTCCAAGCACATAAGTCACAATGGCTTCTCCTATAGAAACATATAACATACATAATAGAATATTTATATTAGGGTATGCTATATAATGAAGATATCCGCCTACAATTAAACCGTTAAAAAGCACAGGGAATAATGCAACCAGCCATTTGTTTTTCTTAAAATGATAAGATGAGATTCCTGCAAGAAAAGTTGCCAGTGTTCCGAACACGACATCAATAATTCCCGTACTGCCCATAAATGCCATTCCTATATAGTTGGAAAGTAAGCATCCGATTGTAAGCCCTAAGACTGATGATTTTGAAAATCTGGGAAGAACAGTTAAAATTTCGGAAATTCTTAATTGAATCACTCCGTAACTTATGGGCGCGAATATAAGCGTCAACACACAATAAAGTGCTGAGATAATCGCGGTTTTGGTAATTTTCTTCAATTTCATTTGTAACACTCTCCTAGTTTTGTTTTAAGACAGGATGGATTTCGAACTGTCTTTAATTAAATTTTATATATAATTAATTTTTTCCTCTATTTCTTTTAAAGCCCTTTTTGCTATTTCAAGATTTTTTTCTTGCTTACCTTTTACACGGTATCCAAGTGGATTTATTATCCCGAAATTAACATTCATAGGCTGAAATTTTTCAACTGATGAATCGGATATATATGAGGCTAATGCTCCTATAGCCGTATCTTTTGAAAATTCGTTTATTTCTTCACCGCATAAAAGTTTTGATAGATAAATTCCTACAGTAAGTCCGCTTGCCGCAGATTCTACATATCCTTCAACGCCTGTAATCTGACCTGCAAAATATATTTTATCATTAGTTTTTAATCTGTAATGGTTATCTAAAACTTTCGGCGAATTTATAAAAGTGTTTCGGTGCATAACACCGTATCTTAAAAATTCTGCATTTGAAAGGCCGGGTATCATAGAAAATACTCTTTTTTGCTCTGGGAATTTAAGGTGGGTCTGAAAGCCTACGATATTATACATTGTGCCCTCTTTATTATCCTGCCTTAACTGAACAACTGCATAAGCATCTTTATCCATACTTTCACTGCGAAGCCCGACAGGTTTTAAGGGACCGAATAAAAGTGTATTATACCCTCTTTTAGCCATTGTTTCAACAGGCATACATCCTTCGAAAACAACCTCATCTTCAAATTCTTTCATTTTAGCACATTCGGCATTTATCAAAGCATCGTAAAAAGCGTCATATTCTTCTTTTGTCATAGGACAGTTAATATAATCCGCATCGCCCTTGTTATATCTTGAGGCTTTAAATGCTTTTGTCATATCAATCGATTCAAAAGAAACAATAGGTGCTGCCGCGTCATAGAAATATAAATCGTCATCCCCTGTAAGTTTCTTGATATTTTCAAAAAGTTTTTCACTTGTTAAAGGCCCTGTTGCTATAACCGTATATTCATCGTCTGAAATTTCGGTATATTCTTCGTGTATAACATTTATATTAGGATGATTTAAAATCTTATCGGTTATATATTTTGAAAATTTTTCCCTGTCAACCGCCAAAGCACCGCCCGCAGGCACTTGATTGTAATAGGCACTTTCTATTATTAAAGAGCCTAACATTCTCATTTCTTCTTTTAACAGCCCGACAGCATTGGAAAGTACATTCCCTCTTAGCGAATTGCTGCACACAAGTTCAGCAAAATCACAAGAAGAATGAGCCGGAGATTTTTTCTTCGGCTTCTGTTCGTAAAGATTAACTTTTATATTATTCTTAGCAAGTCTGTACGCAACTTCGCATCCCGCAAGACCTGCGCCTATAACATTAACTGTTTTCATTTTTTGTTTCCTTTTTTGTTGTACCTTTTTTTACCGTTCTTTTCTTGGGTGCATTTTCACACTCTGCGTTCGAACAATATAATTTTGAACCTTTGCCATAATATTTTTTTATGAGAACACTACCGCATTTTTCACACTTTTCATTAGTTGGTTCATCCCATGTCATAAATGAACAGTCAGGATTTTTTTCACAACCATAATACTTTTTGCCTTTTTTACTTTTTTTCTGAAGAACTTTTGCGCCACATAAAGGACATTTGATATCCTTAACCTCCGTTGTTATCGGTTTGGCATTTTTACATTCAGGAAATCCGGGACAAGCAAGGAATTTTCCAAACTTACCTGTTTTAATTACCATTTTTCTTCCGCACTTTTCACAGATTTCATCAGTTTCTTCTTCTTTGACTTTAACTTTGTCAATATCCTGCGCTTTAGTTAAAGATATTTCAAAATCTTTATAGAAATCTTTAATAATCTGTACCCATTCATTATTGCCATGTTCTATACTGTCAAGGCTATCTTCCATACCTGCTGTAAACTTAACATCTACTATATCCTTGAAATTATCTTTCATAAGATTGGTTGTAACTTTTCCAAGTTCGGTAGGTACTAAAGATTTACCTTCTTTTACTATATATTCTCTTTGAAGAATTGTACTGATAGTAGGCGCATAGGTACTTGGTCTTCCTATACCGTATTCTTCCATTGTTTTTATTAAACTTGCCTCTGTATATCTTGAAGGAGGAGAAGTAAAATTCTGCTTATCTGTAAGTTTTTTAAGTTTAAGATTTTCTCCCTCGATAAGTTTAGGAAGATTCTGATCTTCTTCCTCGTCTTCACTGTCTGTACTTTCAATATATAATTTCATAAACCCTTCAAATAACATTTGTTGCCCTGTTGCTCTTAATGTAAAGTTCTCAGCCTTTACATCAACGGAGGTAGCGTTAAATATAGCATTTACCATCTGGGACGCAACAAATCTTTCCCAAATAAGTTTATAGAGTTTATACTGATCAGTTGTAAGTGAATCCTTAACTGCATCGGGAGTAAGATATACATCTGACGGTCTTATCGCTTCATGGGCGTCCTGAATATTGCTTTTTTTCATTTTATATTCATTATATCCCTTTGGACAAAACTCACTTCCGTAGTTACTGAGTATAAAATTCTTTGCATTCTTTTTCGCTTCATCAGATATTCTTAAACTGTCAGTTCTCATATATGTTATAAGACCGATCAAACCTTTTCCTTTAATATTTATACCTTCATATAAATTCTGAGCAGTCTGCATTGTTCTTTTAGATGTGAAATTAAGTTTTCTTGATGCTTCCTGTTGCAGAGTACTTGTTATAAAAGGAGGATAAGGTTTTCTTAGTTTTTTTGTTTCTTTTATATTTTCTATAGAGTACTGAGCATTTTTTAAAATTGCCAGTATCTCTCTTGCTTCCTGTT
The DNA here is from genome assembly GCA_045654005.1 of Clostridia bacterium. GTDB lineage: Bacteria > Bacillota > Clostridia > UMGS1840 > HGM11507 > SIG450. The sequence goes on along the minus strand of JAZOMN010000014.1, from coordinate 4,732 downwards.
CATTTTTTACAGTTATTTTCTTTCCGTCTTTCTTTTCAAGTTTTGCTGTAAAATTGTTTTTATTAAGAGTTTGCAAATCTGCTTTAATTGTCCAATATTCTTCAGGAATAAATTTTTCAATTTCTTCCTCTCTGTCGCAAACAATTCTTGTTGCAACAGACTGAACACGCCCCGCACTAAGCCCTTTTCTTATTTTTTTCCATAAAAGAGGACTTAATTTATATCCTACAATTCTATCTAAAACACGCCTTGCCTGTTGTGCGTCAACAAGGTCTTTATCTATTATTCTTGGATTGTCAATTGCTTCGGTTACTGCATTTTTGGTTATTTCATTAAAAGTTACTCTGCACACTTCATCATCCTTTATTCCGAGAATGTTTGCAATATGCCAGGATATTGCTTCGCCTTCACGGTCAGGGTCAGTTGCAAGGTAAACTTTATCACAAGTTTGAGCTTCTTTTTTAAGGCTCTTTATAAGTTCGCTTTTTCCTTTTATAGTTTGATATTTGGGGGTAAAATCTTTTTCCATATCTACCCCTAATGTTTTTTCAGGCAAGTCTCTTAAATGCCCCATAGAAGCAAGGACACTGTAATCTTTACCTAAATATTTTTCAATTGTTTTAGCCTTTGCAGGAGATTCCACAATAACCAGATTTTTTGACAATTTGTACACCTCTTTATATATTTAGCATAAATTTATTACCTACAACCGATTTTACAACACCTTTTATTTCAAGCATTGTAAGCGTTGACAGTACATAATTCATAGGAATATTTGATTTTTTTGAAATTTCGTCAGCAGTTGTCGGTTCAACCTCAACCGAAAGCGCCACTTCTTTTTCTATCGGGACCAAATCAGTAAATTTATCAATAAAGTCCTCTTTTAAAAAATCTTTATTATATGAAGATTCGTTAAACGCTTTTACTATATCTATACTACCGAACATGCCCTTATATTCTTCCAATATATCCATTGCGCTTGTTACAAGTATTCCGCCTTCTCTTATAAGCTTGTTTGTTCCGTCTCCCTTTTTGTTATCAATCGAGTTAGGAACGGCAAAAACATCTCTGCCCTGCTCCAAAGCACACCTTGCAGTTATCAAAGCACCGCTTATTTCCTCTGCTTCAACTACGACAGTTCCCAAAGAAAGGCCGCTTATTATTCTGTTTCTTACTGCATAGTTTGATGGATATATTCTTGCACCGGGCGGATATTCGGATATAACACAACCGTTATAGAGCATATATTCATAAAGTTTGGTATTTGTTTTAGGTGTAGGATTATCTATCCCTGACCCCAATACTGCAACAGTTGGTTTATCAACACTCATTGCTCCAAGATGAGAAGCTGCGTCAATACCAAGTGCCATACCGCTTATAACAAGAGCGTTATTATATGCAAGTTCTCTTGCAATTTGTTTTGCCATTTTTATACCGTAACCTGAAGGCTCTCTTGTACCTACCACCGATATACATAATAATTCATCAAATAAAAATTTCTGACCTCTGTGATAGAGAACTATAGGAAAATCAGGAATGTTCCTTAAGCGTTCGGGGTAATACTCATCAGCATAACAAATTATATTATAATTGTTATTTGCACATTTTTCAATAATTTTTTTCGCTTCATCCAAATCTTTATTAAGAAGTTTAAGTACAGACACCTTATTAAGATAAGGTAAAACCGAAAGATGTTCCTCTTTCATATTATATATAATTTCTGCATCGGGAACTTCGTTTATAAGTTTCCTTATATGTAAATTGTTCGGACTTGCGATTAATGATAACCATACCCAATAAACAAGTTTATCCATTTTCAACACCTTTTTTTCTTAGTAAAAAATATAATACTGTGCCGATTATAACTGAGATGGCACCTATTATCTGAGAAATTCTGAAATTTAGAAAATATAAACTGTCAGTTCTTAAACCTTCAATTAACATTCTTCCGAAACCATACCATATAATATATAGGAAAAAAATCTGAGCGTCAAACTTTTTCCTTTTAATAAAATAATTAAGAAGTATAAATCCTATAACATTCCATAAAGATTCATATAAAAAAGTAGGATGAACAGGAAGCAGAGGGTCAACATCTACACCTTTATTTTTAAGCATTTCAAGATAGGAAGAAACTTTACTACTTGTCATACCCCATGGAAGCAAAGTATTTCCACCAAACGCCTCCTGATTAAAAAAATTCCCCCATCTTCCAACAGCCTGACCGATAAGAAGACCTATTGCACCTATATCAAAAACTTTAAGTGTACTTATTTTAGTTTTTTTCGTATAGATAAAAACTGCAAGAACTGCAAATATTATCGCACCATATATTGCAAGGCCGCCGTCTCTTATTGCAAAAATCTCACTTAAATTTTTGCTGTAATAATCCCACTTAAAAATCACATAATAAAGACGCCCACCGATAACTCCTGCAGGAATACCCCAAAGAAGAATATCAATAAATAGTTCCTTATCCATTCCCTGTCGTTTTGCCTCTTTATTACAATAAAGATACGCAAGTAAAATTCCGCTTGCAATAAATATTGCGTACCAATATATATCTATATTAAATATACTGAATGCTCCTCTGTTTATCTTAAATGCCAGCCCGAGTGCAGGAAACTTAACAATATTTTCCATATTATCTCCTTATAAAAAATAATTAAACATCATCTTTTAATTTTTAAATATTTTATAACATCTTTGGTATTAAATCCAAGTTCATCAAGTTTCTTCTTAGTATCATTATTGACAATAAAGATAAGCATTAAACTCATAAATGTATCCCACATCATCGGTCTTTTTCTATTTTCATAAGAATTTATGCTTTGACGCGTTGAACCTATATATTCCGCAAGCTGTGACTGGGAAATCCCTAATACCCCTCTGAGTTCGGGCAAAAATTGAGTTAATTTATCTATATAATATTCTTTTGAAAAATCAGATCTTTTTTGTTTAGTTGCCATTACTTTCTCCTTTTTATATTATAAAGCATAACATTCGCTATAAATGATATATTTTTAAGATACCAATCTTTTAATTATCCCCATTACATCAAACCCATACACCAAATAACTGCAAGTGCCGTCAATGTAACCAAGGTGTCAATAGTTATACCGTAGAACATAGGCGAAAGTCCTGCTTTTTTAAAATCGGCAATACTCGTTCCAAGACCAATGGCAGCAAGTGCTGTTACCATAAGAAATTTACTTATGCTTTTCATAATATTGGCTATTTCTACAGGGATAAGTCCAACACTGTTTACAATAGCCAATGCCAGAAAACCTCCAATGAACCAGGGAATGATTTTTAAAATATTTACCCTTTTGCCATCATTAGTCGCTTGTAATTCTTTTTGTTTTATGCGTGTGCCAATATATGCAAATACCAATACGGTTGGAATGATTGCAATAGTACGAGTGAGTTTAACCATTGTTGCAAAATCCCCTGCCACATCTGAAAAAGCATACCCGGAAGCAACCACACTTGCAGTATCATTCACAGATGTTCCTGCCCATATTCCATAGGCAATATCAGTCATTCCCAATGCTTTACCCATAATCGGATACAATGCAATCATAAGCATATCAAAAAGAAAGGTTGAAGATAATGCAAAAGCTATATCTTTATCATCTGCATCAATAACAGGCGCAATCGCCGCTATCGCAGAACCCCCACAGATTCCTGTTCCTGCAGAAATCAGATTGCCAAGTTTCCAGTTAAGTCCGAATACTTTACGAACAAAATAACCTCCGCCAAAGCACATAGCAAAAGTGAAAATCATTACAAAAAACGTCATTTTACCAACAGACATAATAGTACCTACTGAAAGAGATGCGCCAAGTAAAATAATAGCAAGTTTAAGAATTTTTTTAGATGTAAATTTAAGAGCAGGCTTTATCCAATCCGGATGAAAGAAACTATTGATAATCGTTCCCATAAACAGCGCTATTATAGACGAACCAAGTAATTCCCCCGGAATAAGGCGCTCGAAGATAATAGACAAAACTGCTACAATTATACAAATAACTACTCCCAATATAAATTTACCTTGTTTTTTCACTATTATTTCCCTTTCTTTAATTTACAATTTAAGATAAATCACTTTATAAATGCTTTAAGGTTTATATATCAATTTTTTCGCAGTCGATATACACACCAAAGGTTTTTTAAATATTTTACCTAAAGAAGCAAAACACCGCTTTAAAGTAAATATGAATTCAAATAGATACGCTATATGTACAACTTAATGACCAATGAAAATATTATATCAAGTGTCTCATTATATGTCAATATAATTTAAAAATAAGTGTCAAATAATTTGACACTTATTTTTTTAACTTGGATTTATTATAGATGTAACAAACATATCTTCATTAAATAATTCATTAAATCTTTCCTGTGCATCTTCGTAGGTTATTTCTTCATAGACATCAAGAAAGTCAAAGAGTTCAATTTCCAAAAAGTAATTAGCGCTGTATGAGTTACCTATAGACTCTATATTATTGAATGATTTTATATACTTTCCGTACATATTTTTCTTCATTCGTAAAAAAGCGTCTTCTGAAAGCCCCTCATTTTTAATTCTTTCGGCTTCTTTTAAAATATACTCTTTTACCTTCTCGGGTTTATCAGATTCCCCTGAGAACTGAACAAAAGCATAATCTCTGTTAATTGTTATATCATCATAAAACGTATCGTTTATAAGACCTTGGTCATACAGTTCTTT
>JAZOMN010000013.1:0-4574 GCA_045654005.1 Clostridia bacterium | reverse complement strand
TAACAAGTTTTCCAGGAACTGCTATTACTTTAACAATACTTTTTCCTTCAATATTTGCTTTAATATTGTCAAGTTCTTTCGCTTTTATTTCGTATTCTTCTTTTGGCATATCGGCAGGGATAACAAGTTTATCTCTTGTTTTACCATTTATCTGAACTACGATTTCAACTTCGTTATCAACACATTTTGCTTCATCGTATTCAGGCCATTTTGCCTCGTTTAACATTCCCAAAAATCCATTTAAAACCCACATTTCTTCTGTCATATGAGGAGCAAAAGGATTTAAAAGAATAAGAAGTGTTTTAAGTTCTGCCTTATTGATTTTGCCAACTTTATAAACATCATTTATAAGTGACATTATTGATGCTATTGCTGTATTAAATTTAAGATTTTCAATATCAAAAGATACTTTTTTAATAGTTTTATGAATTGATTTTTCTAATTTTTCACTATATTCTTCGCCTTCGCAAACGGCATTGTTAAGATTCCATACTCTCTCAATAAATCTTGAGCATCCTTTAATACCAGCGGCAGACCAAGGTGCAGATTTTTCAAAGTCACCAATAAACATTTCGTAAAGACGCATTGTATCTGCTCCGAATTCTGAAACGATATCGTCAGGATTTACAACATTGCCTCTTGATTTACTCATCTTTTCCCCGTTTTCGCCTAAAATCATACCATGGGAAGTTCTTTTTGCATAAGGTTCTTTTGTAGGTACTACCCCGATATCATATAAGAACTTATGCCAGAATCTTGAATATAATAAGTGAAGTGTTGTATGCTCCATACCGCCGTTATACCAGTCAACAGGAGTCCAGTATTCAAGTGCTTCTTTAGATGCTAAGAAATCTTTATTATCAGGGTCAATATATCTTAAGAAATACCATGAAGACCCTGCCCATTGAGGCATTGTATCAGTTTCTCTTTTAGCAGGAAGCCCACATTTAGGACAAGTAGTATTAACAAAACTTTCCATTGCTGAAAGAGGAGAATCACCGTTATCAGTCGGTTCGTAAGAATCAACTTCAGGTAACATAAGTGGTAATTCATTTTCAGGAACAGGAACATATCCGCAATGTTCACAATGGATAATCGGAATAGGTTCGCCCCAATATCTTTGACGCGAGAATACCCAGTCTCTTAATTTATAGTTAACTTTTTTAGTTCCGATGCCTTCTTTTTCTAAAAATTCTATAATTTTTTCTTTTGCCTTTTCTACTTCTAAACCGTTTAAAAAATCACTGTTAACAAGTTCGCCTGTAGATGTTTCGGTATATGCTTCTTTTAAAACGTCTTCCCCGCCTTTAACAACTTCGATAATAGGCAGGTCAAACTTTTTAGCAAACTCCCAGTCTCTTGTATCGTGGGCAGGAACAGCCATTATTGCACCAGTACCGTAAGTCATAAGAACATAGTCAGACACATATATTGGAATTTCTTTATTTGTTACAGGGTTTATCGCTTTTATTCCTTCAATTCTTACCCCTGTTTTATCTTTTACAAGTTCAGTTCTTTCAAAGTCTGATTTTTTATTTGCTTCTTCTTTATATTTCAAAATATTGTCAATATTTGAAATTTTATCTTTATACTCTTCAATAAAAGGATGTTCAGGAGATACTACCATATATGTAGCACCGAAAAGAGTATCAGGACGAGTTGTATAAACACGGAGTTTATAATCAACAGTAGTGTTGAAATCAACTTCTGCCCCCGTTGATTTACCAATCCAGTTTTTCTGCTGGGTTTTAACTCTTTCAACATAGTCAACTTCGTCAAGGTCTTCAATAAGCCTTTCAGCATATTCGGTGATTTTAAGCATCCATTGGCTTTTAACTTTTCTTACAACTTCGCTTTGACATCTTTCGCAAACACCGTTAACAACCTCTTCATTTGCTAAAACTACTTTACATGAAGTACACCAGTTAACTGCCATTTCTTTTTTATATGCAAGACCTTTTTCAAAAAGTTTTAAGAAAATCCATTGAGTCCATTTATAATATTCAGGGTCGGTAGTATTTATTTCTTTTGACCAGTCAAATGAGAAACCTAAAGATTTAAGTTGCTCTTTAAATCTTGCGACATTATTTTTTGTTACAATTTTAGGATGGATTTTATTCTTTATGGCAAAGTTTTCAGTAGGAAGACCGAAAGCGTCCCATCCCATAGGATATAAAACATTATATCCTTCAAGTCTTTTCTTTCTTGATACTATATCAAGAGCAGTATATGAACGCGGATGCCCAACATGAAGCCCCTGACCTGACGGATAAGGAAATTCAACAAGTGCATAGAATTTTTTCTTAGTATAATCTGTACTTGTTTTAAACGTTTCCTTTTCATCCCATATTTTTTGCCATTTCTTTTCTATATCCTTAAAATTATAATCCATCTTAATAACCTTCTTTCCAGCCGTTGGAGTGTCAAACTCCATACGCCTTAAATTTGTTAAATTTTAATCCTCTTTTATTATATCGGAAATATCCACTCTTTTGGCATCCTGCCATAATCGCTCTAAACTGTAAAATGCTCTTGATTCTTTATTGAATATATGACATACAACATCATTATAATCAAGAAGCACCCATCCTGCTGTCTGATAACCTTCAATATGAGTAGGATATATTTCCTCTTCTTTTAATTTAAATTCAATTTCATCGGATACTGCTTTAACCTGAAGTTCAGAGTTTGCAGTACATATTACAAAATAATCGGTAATTGACGATACATCCTTAATTTCAATAAGGTCAATATCATGTGCTTTCTTTAAGTCAGCAATCTCAACTATTCTTTTTGCTTTAGTTAATGCATCCATCATTTTTCTCCTTTGGTATCTTGTTGAATTTCAAGTACCTTTTTTAATTTTAATACATCAGGCTGAATTCTTTTATCTTCAAGATAATTTAAAGTATTGTCGATAGACATTAAAATTGCCTTATCTATATTATTATAAGCCATCTTTCTTAAAATTTCAACACCTTTATAAATTCTGTCCTCCGAAGTTAAATCTGCAATGTAAACAATCTTATCAAGTGTTGACATTTTTACACTGCCAAGTGTGTGATATCTTATGGCATTTAAAATTTTATAATCTGAAATTTTAAATTCATTTTTTGCAATCAAAGCACCTGTAAGTGCGTGAATAACCTTAGGATATGAAAGCTCATTTTCCATAAGTTCAAATTCGTTATACTTATTTATAATGTCAATTTGCGTGTCATAATCTATTTTTTTGGCTACGTCGTGAAGAAGACCTGCATAATACGCTTTTTCGTAATTTTCGCCATAGTGACAAGCAAGGTTAAAACTTTCCTTTGCAACATTTTTACTGTGAATAAATCTTTTTTCGTCAAGCATTTTTTCTAATTTTTTTATAAGATTAAAAGGATAAAGCGAATGCTTGACTATATAAGAATAAATTTCAGTATCAAGATAATCTCTTACCTCTTCACATTTTTCAAACTTTTCTCTTATAGTTGTTGATGAAATATCAATCCCCGAAAAGTCTATAAAAGATATTTTGCCATTATACTTTTCTTTTAAAAGTTCGGCAAATTTTAAATCTAATTTATATTTAGGCCTTTTAACAAAAACAATATTTGCAAGTTTAAAAATAATGTGAGGATTTTTCCAGGTTGTAATTGTTTTAAGATTATCAGACCCTGCTATAAAATAAAGTTCAGACTCAGGATATTTCTCTTTTAAATATTCTAATGTTAAATATAAATAAGATGTTTCCTCTTTGTCAATTTCAAAAGTATCCACAGAAAAATAAGGATATTCCTTTATTGCAAGTTTAAGCATATTAAGTTTATCTTCTTTAGATATAGAACTTTTATTTTTATGAGGAGGAATACCGTTTGGTATAAATATTACTTTATCAAGCCCTAATTTATCATAACTTAATTTTGCAATTTCTATATGTGCCCTGTGAACAGGGTCAAATGTTCCTCCTAAAATTCCTATTTTCATTCTTATAACTCCAATACTTCACATATACCTTTATATATTGCATCTGCAATATCTTCTATATAATTTTCGTCCATAAGTTTTTCTAAGTCGTCTTCATTTGTTATAAAAAGCGATTCGGTAATAATTGCAGGCATTTGTGCTTTTCTGATAATAAGAAGTGCTGAATTTTTTCTTGGGCCAAAATCATGCGCTTTTGTTGCTTTAACAAGATGTTTCTGAACTGTTTTTGCAACATCATATCCTGAAAGTTCATGACCTTCTTTTGCTTCATCATAGGCATACATTACCATAGTTCCGCTTAAGTTCGTATTTTCCGCCGCATTGTTATGGCAACTTACAAGTAAATCTGCTTTTTTAGAGTTCGCAAACTCTACAATGTCATTAAGTTCTAAAAACTCATCAGTAGAACGAGTCATATATACATTAACTTTTTCTTTTTTTAGTTTATTATACACTCTTAAAGCAATATCAAGATTGACATCTTTTTCTTTTAAAACTATTTTTTTGCCGTCCATACCGAGAGCGCCCGGGTCTTTACCGCCATGCCCTGCATCAATTACAACTGTTTTATATTTTTTATTAAAATCAGGTTCTTCGTATTC
>JAZOMN010000012.1:0-10204 GCA_045654005.1 Clostridia bacterium | reverse complement strand
CATTTTAATATTTCGGGATATTTTTCAAGTAATTCTTCAAAATCAACTTCAATATTCTTTGAACCAATAAGGGAATTTAATATATTAAGTTCTACTTTTATACCTTCAATGTTTTTGTGTACCTTTTCAAAATCAATATAGTAACCATAATCTGCAATACTATCACGAAAACCTGATAGCCATTTTGTAAAATCTCTATTTGCCATAATTAAATCTCCTTAAATTCAACAGTAAATTTGTCACCATCTTCAATATGCCACACAGCTTTTTTTGATACAAAAACTCCATCAGCCTGCCTTAATCCAAAATCTCTATATGCTTTTGAAATGCCACCAACATATCTTCTTTGTGCATCAATTCTATATTCTTTATATGAAGAGTTACCAAATTTAATAATAATCGTAGAAGTATCCTCAGAAAGAATACTCTTAATAGTTCTAGGTAATACCAAAATATAAGCTCTTATATCATTTTCCGTTACAACTCTTTCAACTGTTTTCGACTGTTGAGTTTGCACATCAATTGTATCCTGCATTATATTGTCTAGTGCAGTTTTACTAAAAATCGGTTTAAATGTAAAACCAATTTCTTTTTCGATGCAAGAAGTTATCAATTCCTTTCCATCTACAACAATAATTGGTCTACTAGGATCGATTTGTTGTGCTTCTACCTTAGCATTATCTGATACTTTTCCAGTAGTAATAAACATCCCAACACCATTTCTAAAAGACCCTCTTAAAGCACGAATTTTTTCAGGCGAAATAGTATTTGATGGGGAATAACGTTTAGCTTGTATATAAAATGGTTCATCAACCGCATTAGACAAACCGCCAACACCTTTCCTTACAGCAGTTAAGTCAATACCTCCATCACCTGATTTCCTTGTAACGAAAACTTCTTCCAAACCTATCTTTTCTAAATATACCTTTAAAAACTCTTCAAATTTATATCCATCTTCAAAATAGTTATAGAATTGGTCTACTATTTCATTATATTCTTCAGATGACAAGTCGATATTTTTTCTCATTTGAGTACCCCCCTAAAAGTTAGAAATAAGCAATTCTTTTATTTTTCCTCTTAATTCGCTATTACAATTTATGATACGGGTAGCTTCAACCCTTTTTATTTTATGTGCAGAGTAGATGTTATCAAAAAAATCGTCCTCTGTATTAGAGTTTTTGGGATCTGAATTACTTACAACAATTTTAGCACCTTTTTTATGCATACTCTCTACAAATTCAGCAAGTTCAATTTGTTCTTCATCATTGAATAGATTTTCTGTGTAAGCTGTAAAACTTGCTGTTTCTGTCAAAGGTCTGTACGGTGGATCGAAATACACAAAAGTATGCTCGTCTATAAATTCAGCAGACTTTCGATAATCTCCGCATACAATCCTTACATTTTGCAATTTTTCCGATACCGCACGAAGATTTTTTTCATCACATATCAGAGGATTTTTATATGCTCCCATCGGCACATTAAAAAGTCCTCTTTTATTTACCCTATAAAGCCCATTGAAACAAGTTTTATTAAGGAATATCATCAATGCTGCTTTTTCAATGTTTTCAGCTTTGTTACCATTGACTTTCAAGTCATTGAATCTATCTCTTTTTGCCATATAGTATAACTTTCTATCTTCTGTTTGAAGAGGCACATACTCACTTTGATATTTTTCAAGCAATTCTATAAGCTCCTCAATATGTTCTCTTGTAACCACGTACGTGTTTATAAGTTCAGCATTTATATCGCTGATATAAATTTGCTCCAGGTTATATTTACCAAGAATATCAAAAAGCACCGCACCGCCTCCAACAAATGGCTCCGCATACTTTGTTATAGTACCATCGCCAAAAGGATAATATTTTTCAATTTCCTTCAACAACTGACCTTTACCACCTGCCCATTTTAAAAAAGGCTTTACACACTTTTCATTGACAGTGTTATATCTTGTACTTCTTGCATCAACAGGTTTTTTTGCATTTGTCGGAATAAGCCACATATTACCCAGTATTTGTGCATTTGCTATTCTGTTTTCAGAACAAAGAACTGCCACTCGTCTTTGAGATATTCCCCATCTGTCAGCGGCTTCTCTTGCAGACATAACTTCCATAAGTTTACGCTCCTCAAATATTGTTTGATTTTATTATATTCCAAAGCTCGAATAAAAGCAATACCATTTACACTGTTTCTTAAGATTAAAATTTATAAAATTCCGTTTTCTACTAATTTTTCCACTGCAAAGAGCACACCTATTTTTCCGTAAGTATATGTAAGGCCTCCCTGCATATATGCAATGTATGGCCAAACCATAGGCCCGTCAGCAGAAAGTTCGATAGAAGAGCCTTGATTGAATGCACCTGCTGCCATTATAACTTTATGCTCATACCCTGCCATATCGCAAGGTGTAGGTGTAACAAAAGAATCAACTGCCGCACCTTTTTGAATACCCTCGCAGAAAAGGCAAAGTGCTTGTTCGCTTTCAAGTTTTATTGCTTCTATAATGCACGACCTTTTTTCGTTATATTTAGGGCAAACGCTAAACCCTGCATTTTCAAAAACTGCTGATGCTAAAATTGCAGTTTTAATTGCCTGGCATACTATGTGTGGTGCAAAGAAAAGCCCTTGAAACATCTGTTTTGTAAGACCTAAAGTTGCTCCCGCTTCCTTTCCTATGCCAACTGCGTTAAGTTTATATGCGCACATATTAACATATTTTTCTTTTCCTGCAATATATCCTCCTGTCGGTGCTATTCCACCTCCCGGATTTTTTATTAAAGACCCTGCCATAAGGTCTGCACCGACCTCTGTAGGCTCATGCTCTTCAACAAACTCTCCGTAGCAGTTATCTACTATTGCAATAATATCAGAATTTATATTTTTAACAAAAGATATGATATTTCCGATCTCTGAAACTGACAAAGTTTTTCTGAAGTCGTAACCTTTTGACCTTTGGATTATAACCGCTTTAACAGTATCGTCTATCGTTTCTTTAATCCCCTCAAAATCAACTTCGCCGTTTTTTAAAGGCACTTCCTTATAGTTAACACCAAAATCTTTTAAGGAGCCTGTCCCCGCTTCTCCTCTTATACCGATTGTTTCTTCTAAAGTATCATAAGGTTTTCCTGTTACTGCAACCAAAGTATCGCCCGGTCTTAAAACACCGAACAAGCATAAAGATATAGCATGGGTTCCCGAGGTAATAGTATGCCTTACCATAGCATCTTCTGCCCCGAATATATCTGCATATACCCTGTCTAAAGTTTCTCTGCCCGAGTCGTCATAACCGTAGCCTGATGACGGTATAAAATGAGTTTCGCTCACTTTATTGTCCCTGAATGCTTTTAATACTTTAAGGGTATTATTTGAAGAAACTTCTTCTGCTTTTAAAAACGCATCTTTTGCAAGCTCTTCCCCTTTATTTATTAAATCAATAGCCTTTTTTGATACATCAAAATATTTATTATAATCAATCATTTTTCTGCTCCTAACTCAATATTTCTTCTAAAGTTTTTTTGTAATTTTCAAGATCACTTTTATTGATACATTCTATCCGTTCGTTAAATCCTTTGGCGCACAGGTTGATATTTAAAGTGAGTATTCCGCCATTTAAATACATTATTTCGTTATTGGTAAGCCCCTCTTTTGTAAGAACTTCCAACTGATAAGGGATATTCTTTTCACTTAGTTTTTTTATAATCATATCTCTTAAACTTTTATTTACTATAATATGACTGTCTTTAATACGCACAACTGTTCCTTTTGACAGTTTAACCGTACTTTCCTTATTGTCTTCAAAAGAAGAAGAACAGGTAATACACAAATCAGGATTTATAGAAAACACAGCAGTTTTTGCACCTTTAAAACCTATGTTATCCATAACAGTAAACGCAAAATATAAATCGTAAGAAGATTTAATTGTTTTAATTATCTCTATCACAGAATGTATAACAGCACATCGGGATACACCGTTTGCATATATATTATCGTTTACTGTAAAGCAGTCGGTTGATAAAGAAAGAACATCGCCGACTTTAACTTTCAGGTTTTCTTTATCATATACCCCAAAATCAATATATAAATCGTCAATACTGTTTATTTCTTCAGCATCACTGTATATAACGCCTGAAATTTTGCCGTTTTCATCTTTTACCATAAGGCCTGTTAATTTTTTTGCATCCAAACTTCCTATTGGTTTGAATTTAGCCTTAAAGTCATCAGTTATATGAGTAACAAAAAGTCCGTCAGATGATATAGGGATGTTAATTAAAACCTTATCGCCTTTGCCTTTTTTATTTACTATAACATTTCCAAGTTTGTCACGGTAACAGTTATCTGAAAAATCTTCGGTTTCTTTTATTATATAATCGGTAAGATTTTTTTCATATCCCGAAACAGAAAAAAGACTGCCGATTTGTTCTATATTATGAGTCAATTTCAAAACCTCCTATATTATCTATAAATAGTTCGGTAATTTTTTTATAACTTTCAAAATCTCTTAAATCCATAACGCTCACAGGCGAATGAATATATCTTACAGGCATTGAAAGCACCGCAGTTTTAACACCGTCTTTTGCAGTCTGAATACTTCCTGCATCATTGCCTCCCGCGTTTGTTCTCTTAAACTGCAGGGGTACATTATTATCTTTTGCAAGTTTTATAATAAATTCATTTAATTCCCTGTACGAAACTGATGCACGGTCGCCGATTGATAAAACAGCACCTTGTGACAAGCAAGTTGACTGCTCGTTTTCTTTTGTTCCCAAAACATCTGAACAGGTTGTCCCCTCTAAAATAAGCGCTATATCGGGGTTAACTTTATATGATGCGGTCATAGCGCCTTTTAAGCCTATTTCTTCAAGCGAATTAAACACTGCGTAAAAATCATACTCGCACTCTCTTTTTATTAAATCTATAAGAGCCAAAACTCCGACACGGTCATCGAGCGCTTTTGCTTTTACTCTGTTTTTACCAAGTTTTTCATAGTTCCCGTCAAATAAAATATAATCGCCAATTTCTATATATTTAAGTGCATCTTCCCTGTCTTTTGCGCCTATATCAACATAAAGGTCTGAAAGAGGAATTACATTTTCTCTTTCTTCTTTTTTAGTTAAATGAACTGCTTTTATACCAACGATACCGGGAATTTTTTTCTCTCCTACATATACTTTTTTAGAAAGTAAAATTCTTGAGTCAACTCCACCTACTTCGCATATCTTAAGATATCCGTCTTCTGTGATATGCTTTGCCATAAACCCCACTTCGTCTGTATGAGCGCTTATCATAACTTTTTTAGGGGAAGGTTTTTTTCCTTTTTTAAATACTATAATATTTCCGTCTTTAGTTATATCAATTTCATCAGCGTACGAAGAAATTTCACTTAGAATAATTTCTCTTATCTTTTCGTCACATCCTGACACTCCGAAAGCATTTGTTAACTTTTCAAGCATTCTTTTCTACCTCCAGACTGTCTAAGAATTTCACAATAAGTTCTATTGCCGAGCATACATCTTTTTTATCTATGACCTCGTATGATGTGTGCATATATTTTAAAGGCACAGATACCATAACCGAAGGGTTTGCGTACCTTGCACTATGGTATGCCCAGGCGTTTGTCCCTGTATTTCCGCCCTCAACCTCAATCGAAATTTCTATATTATTTTTCTTTGCACATTCTTTTAGCATATCATTATATTTTTTTGATAAAGACGGTGAAAATGTTATAACAGGACCTTTTCCCAATTCAAAAGATTCTTCTTTTTTACTATCAGGTGTAAGCCCGTGAGTAACATCTATTATAATGCATAAATCAAAATCATTTACGCTTCCTAAAGCCTTTGCACCTTTAAGACCGATTTCCTCGCCAACGGTTATCCCGCCGTATAAAGAAATGTTTTCGTTCTTAACTTTTTTAAAAACTTGGGAAACAATAAAAACTCCCGCTTTATCATCAAGCCCCGAGGCTGCTATTTTACCATTTAAAAGTTCCTCGTAACAACTGTTAAATGTAACTATATCACCACAGGAGATAATTTTTAAAAGTTCATCTTTTTCCATTCCTGTATCAATAAAAAGTTCTTCGGTTTTATATGCTTTATCTTCTTTACCGCTTAAAAGATGAGGCGGTTTAACACCGATTACCCCTGAAACATCAACATTACCGTGAACAGTTACAGAAAGTGACGGCAGAATTCTGGGGTCAACACCACCCACAGTTGTAAACTTTAAAAATCCACCCTCTTTGATTTCGGTTACCATAAGACCAATAGTATCAAAATGAGCATCTAAAAGCACTTTGAAATTTTTATCCTTGTTTTTAATCGCAAGAACATTTGAAAGTTTATCAATACTTACTTCTGCTCCTGACTCTTTTAAAATATCTGAAACTACTTTTGCCCCCACATATTCGAATCCTGAAACGGTGGGCAAGGTTACCAATTTTCTTAAATTATCCATTCTTTACACACTCTTTATAAAGATTTCCTCTTTCTTCAAAATTTTTGTATTTATCAAAACTTGTTCCTGCAGGGGACAGGACAACAATATCCCCCTCTTTTGCATCCTGTTTTACTTTTTTTACCGTATCGGAAAGATTATATAAGATTTCCACAGGGAAATTTGCATCATATGAAAGAACTGCTTTTTTTATCGCTTCGGCGGTATTTTTAACAGGGTCTTTTAAATCGCCTACAAGATATACGCTCTTTGTTTTTTTGGCTATCTCTTTACCAAGAAGAGTATAATCAAGCCCCTTATCCTTTCCGCCTGCAATAAGAATTATCTTTTTGCCCTCATTATAAAACGCGTTAAGACACGCCATTGTTCTTGTAGGACTTGAGGCAATAGAGTCATTATAATACTTAACTCCGTTTTCCTCTTTTACAAATTCAATTCTGTGACTTACTCCGCCAAAATTTTTACAAACATTTATAAAATTATCAACTGTTATAAAATCTTTAACTGCCAGGTATGCCGCCATATAGTTATCAACATTATGCATACCGGGGATTTTAATATCTTTTATATCAATAAGTTTCTGTGAATTTAGAAAAACTGCGCCGTCTTTATAATAAGCATTTTCTGAAAATTCACCTTTTAAAGAAAAATATAGAACTTCGCCTTTTGCTCTTTTTCCTATTTCCCTTGTAATTTCATTATCGTAATTTACAATAAGTTTATCTGCACTTTTCTGGAATTTACAAATGTTTTCCTTAGCCGAAATATACTCGTCATACGATTTATGAACATCAAGATGATTAGGCGATATATTGGTTATAACGGAAACTGAAGGAGATTTTTTCATTGTCATAAGTTGAAAACTTGAAAGTTCAACAACTGCTATATCGTCTTCTTTCATACTCTGGACTTCGCTAAGTAATGGTTTGCCGATATTGCCCCCTAAATGAACATTGTAACCTTTATCTTTTAACATTTCAGAAATTAAGGTAGTTGTAGTTGTTTTACCGTCACTCCCTGTTACTGCAATGATTTTACATGGGCATACATCGAAAAACACTTCCATTTCAGAGGTGATAATTCCGCCATTTTTTGAAAACTCCAAAAATTCAGGCAAGTCAGGTCTTATTCCGGGAGATTTGAAAAGATAATCTCCTTTTATATCCAAAAGGTAATCTTCCCCGAGTTTGTATTCAATAGGAAGGTTGCGGGATATATTCTCGTTTTTATCCCTGCCTGTTACGTAAGCACCAAACTCAATGAGCATTTTAACAAGAGGCATATTACTTACCCCAAGACCTACAACATTTATTTTCTTTCCTTTTACCTTATTTTTAAAATCATCTAAATTAATAAACACTAAAAACCCACCCTTTATAACATTTATAATATCTATTATACAATAAAGTTTGGAAAAATAAAATATTTTTTACAATATTTATTTGATTTTTTATTATATATATTATATAATATTTTTTTGGGAGTGATTTTATGGAAGGTAAAACGGCACGGCTCGCTTATGTGTGTTCAAACTGTGACGAATATAAAATTTTTGATATAAATATATTTGATTTTTCAGGAAGAAGGCAAAAAATATACTCTTGCGAATGTGAAAAGAGCGAACTTTCGATTACAAAAAATGGTGCAAAATCTTTTAAGGTTGATTTATTTTGCCCTGTTTGCAAGGAAAACCATTCATATATGGTGCCTTATAATCAATTTTTTTCAGATGACGTTTTCTCTTTTTCCTGCCCTTATTACGAGGCAAATATATTTTTTGTAGGAAATAAGGACAAGCTTAACAAACAACTTGAAGAATATATTGACGGCGATATTTTTAAAGAAGAAGAAAATCATATCTTTTTCGATAACGAAACCATTGATAAAATGATTTCTCTTACAAAAACAGTATATGAGCATCCTGAAAAAATAAATATTTGCAACTGCAAAAGCACTTATTCTGTTGCTTATAACGAAAAAGCCATTTATATTATATGTGACAAGTGCAACTATGCATTGCCTGTTCAATTTGATAAAATGGATATAATATCAGAGGGGGATATTAAAAATGTATAAACCAAAATCATTCGGTGTTTTTTCTGACTTGCCGAGCTATTTTAAAAAGGGGACCTGGCTTAAGGATTTAATTGCCGGTATTATCGTTGCAATAATTGCTCTGCCATTATCAATCGCTCTTGCGATTTCTTCGGGCGTATCGCCTGAAAAAGGTCTTATTACTGCTTTTATCGCAGGATTCTGCATCTCATTTTTCGGGGGAAGCGATGTTCAAATCGGCGGTCCGACAGGTGCATTCGTTGTTATTATATGCGGAATTATCGCTAACTACGGAATTGACGGACTTATAATTTCAACATTTTTAGCAGGTATATTTTTAATACTTTTTGGTGTTTTCAAACTGGGTAACGTTATTAAATATATTCCCTACACGATTACAGTAGGTTTTACAACAGGTATTGCTGTTACTCTTTTATCAACGCAAATAAACGACTTACTTGGTCTTAATATTGCAAACATACCGTCAGAGTTTATCCATAAATGGAGTGCATACATTGCAAACTTTTCAAATATAAACTGGTGGGCGGCATTTATAGGAATACTTACTATTGTTATTGCAGTTTTATGGCCTAAAATCAACAAAAAAATTCCTGGGTCTTTAATTGCACTTATTGTTACAACCTTACTTGTTATTGTGTTTAAACTTCCTGTTAATACTATTGAAACTCAATTCGGCGAAATTTCAGGATCAATTCCTGCACCAAGTCTGCCGAATATAAATTTTGAAGTAATAAAAAATCTTATCTCACCTGCATTTACCATTGCACTTTTAGCCGCTATTGAATCACTTCTTTCGGCAGTTGTTGCAGACGGTATGACAGGTAAAAAGCACGATTCAAATGCAGAACTTATCGGTCAGGGAATTGCAAACGTTTCAGTTTCATTCTTTGGCGGAATTCCTGCAACAGGAGCAATAGCAAGAACTGCAGCAAATATAAAAAACGGCGGGAAAACACCTATGGCAGGTATTATTCACGCAATAACCTTGCTTCTTATAATGATTTTATTTATGCCTTATGCAAAACTTATTCCAATGTCAACACTTGCCGGAATACTTGTTGTCGTTTCGTATAATATGGCAGAAATAAAATCAATGAAGACACTTTTAAAATCTTCAAAGAGCGACGCTCTTGTTATGATGATTACATTTATACTTACTGTAATTTTTGACCTTGTTGTTGCTATTGAAATTGGAATGATTTGTGCTTTGGCACTTATTGTTATGAAAGTTTCAGAAAATACTACCGTAAAAGAAAGTAGTTCAGTAGATAAAGAAAAATATAACAATGATAAAATAATGGTTTATGAAATCAACGGACCTCTGTTCTTCGGTGCGGCAAGTACATTTTTAGATGTTTTATCTGACATTAACACCAAACTTGATATTGTTATTTTTGATATGTCGAAAATGACCGTTTTAGACGCTACAGCGTATGATGCACTTAAGAAAATAGAAAAAAGATGCCGCAGGGAACATATACTTCCAATGTTTGCAGGAGTTTTAGAACAACCGTTAAAAATAATCTCAAACCTTGGAGGTTATGACGGAATAAAGAAAGAAATGTTTTTTGACACAATTGACGATGCATACGCTGAGGCTGAAAGTATAGTTAATCTTAACAAAAAAATAAAAAATAAAAAATAAATCACAAAAGGGACAGACCTCAAAATGGCT
>JAZOMN010000011.1:0-3632 GCA_045654005.1 Clostridia bacterium | reverse complement strand
AGTTTTGCGATAGGGTCAGTAAGTGCTGAAACGGTAAGGGCAATTAAAATTTCGTCGGTGTGCAAGCGTGGATTTTTATGTTTTAAATATTGTGTTTTAAGCTTACAAATCGGTTCTAAAACTTCAGAGGAAATAAGTTCTGATTCTTTTGAAATATTTCCAAGTGATTTGAGTGCGTTGAGTATAAGAGCCGATGCAGCACCTAAAGTGCTTGATGTTTTACCCGTAACAATTTTGCCGTTTGGTAAAACCATAGCACCTGCAGGCATACCTGTTTCTTCCGCTTTTTTTAGAGCATAAGAAACTGCAGGGTGAAAATCAGTTGTAATTGAAGCCTGATTCATAAGAAGTTCCAGTTTTGAAACCTGAACATCATTGTTTTCGCCTTTTATTTTATTAACTTTTGCAGTAAAATATCTTCTTAAAATTTCCATTTTAGAAGCATTTTTGCAAATTTCATCATCAACAATACAGTTACCCGCCATATTAACTCCCATATCAGTAGGAGATTTATATGGACAGTTGCCCTGGATTTTTTCGAATATAGATTTAAGCACAGGGAAAATTTCAACATCTCTGTTGTAATTAACCGCAATTGTGCCATAAGCGTCTAAATGGAAAGGGTCAATCATATTAACATCATTAAGGTCGGATGTTGCCGCTTCGTAAGCAAGGTTAACAGGATGTTTAAGAGGCAGATTCCATACAGGGAATGTTTCAAATTTTGCATACCCTGATTTAATTCCCATTTTGTAGTCGTGGTATAACTGACTAAGACAAGTAGCCATTTTACCGCTTCCCGGACCGGGAGCAGTAACAACCACTAAAGAACGGCTTGTTTTAATATAATCATTTTTACCAAGCCCTTCATCACTTACAATGTGGGGAATATCAGAAGGATAACCGGAAATTGGGTAATGCTTATAACATTTAACATTAAGATTATTAAGTTTTCTTATAAAGTCGTCTGCTGCGGCTTGTCCGTTATATCTTGTTATAACAACACTTCCCACATATAATTGAAGACTTTCGAAAATATCAATAAGTCTTAAAACATCATCATTATATGTTATTCCAAGGTCGCTTCTCATTTTGTTTTTCTCTATATCCGAAGCATTTATTGTAATAACAATTTCAACATCGTCTTTAAGCTGTTGAAGCATACGCATCTTACTGTCAGGCTCAAAGCCGGGCAATACCCTTGAAGCGTGAAAATCGTCAAACAATTTGCCACCAAATTCAAGATACAGTTTTCCCCCGAAATCAGAAATCCTTTTTCTTATTTGTTCAGATTGAGTTTTTAGATATTTGCTGTTATCAAATCCTGTTTTATTCATTGTTAATAATACCCCTTTTTAACATCTTTTTTCATTATATCACAAATAAAAATAATTTAAAAGTGTTATTTTGTATTTTTTTAAAAAAGTCTTTTAAAAAAAAGCAATATATGTTAAAATACTCTAAAGGAGTGATTGTTTTGCTTGAGTTAAATTTATTTTTGCAAAATCATGGAAATGTGTTTTTAGATAGATTTTTCTATGCTTTGTCATATCTTATAACGGATATACCTCTTGTTGCAGTTTTATGTTATGTTTATTGGTGTATAAACAAAGAAAAAGGAATAAAAACGGGTTTTATCCTTTTAAATGGTATGCTTTTTAATTTTATTGTAAAAGATATATTTAAAATCGAAAGACCTTATGTTAAAAACAAAAGTATTGTAAATAAAGATGTAAAATTCGGATACGGATATTCTTTCCCAAGCAACCATTCTCAACTTTCTTCGTCTTTATTATTTTCAGTTAAGAGATATTTTAATATAAATAAATTTTTTATTCCGGCATTAATTTTAACTGTTTTAATTGGTGTTTCAAGGATATATCTTGGTGTCCACAGTATTTTAGATGTTATTGTCGGCTTTGTGCTTGGATTTTTTGTTGTAAAAATTTCCGGATGCATAATTGATAAAATAATGGAAAGTAAAAAATATTGGTACGGATTTTTATTTGTAATTCTGGGGATAGCAGGAATAGTTTTTTTTAATGACCATGACAGTTTGAAGATTACATATCTATATCTTGGCTTTTTAATTGGTTTTTTAATAGAAAATAAATATATCGGTTATAAAATTCCGAAAAAAATATATAGTAAGATTATAAACTACTTAATAGGGGTTATCGGTATTGCAGTTATATATGTGTTTATAGAAAATGATATAAAATATTTCGTGCTTGGATTTTTTATAACTTTTGTTGCACCGTTTATATATAATCTTATCGGCAAAATCAAGAAGGAGAAAAATAAATGAAAATTGAAAAAATAAACAATAGAGTTAATTTCATAAAAGTAAAAAACGATAAATTTAAAACATTTACCGTAAGTTTTTATTTTCATAACGTATTAGATCAAAAGACTGCATCGCTTAATGCACTTCTGCCTTATGTTATGAAAACGGGGTCGGGGAAATATAAAAGCATGACCGAAATTTCAAATGCCCTTGAAGAATTGTACGGAGGAACGTTTGACTGCAGTATCAGAAAAAAAGGGGAAGACCATATTATAGGCTTTAACTTTGAGTTTGTTTCTCCTCAATATGTTAAAGAAGATGGATATATTGATAAAGTATTTGATTTTATTTATGATGTTTTATTTAATCCGCTTATAGAAAACGGCGGTTTTTCAAAGGAAAATACCGAAAGGGAAAAAGTTAATCTTATAAGCTACATTGAAAGCCTTATCAATGACAAAAAAGAATATGCATCGTTAAGATGTACTGAAGAAATGTGCAAAGGCGATAACTATGCAGTTTTCGAATATGGCGAAATTGATAAAATAAATAAAATAAACGAAAAAGAACTTTACAAGCATTACCTTGATGTTATTAAAAACAAAAGAATTGATATTTTTGTAATGGGAAATATTGATTTAGACAGTGTAGATAATAAAATTTATGATATAGAATTTGAAGACAGTGATGTTTCATATCCTTCTTGTGACATCAAAAAAGAAACTAAAGAAGTAAAAGAAATTGAAGAATCTTTTGATGTTGCACAGGGGAAAATCAGTATGGGATTTACCATAGGCGAATGCGACAGGTATGCGCTTACTGTATTTAACAGCGTTTACGGAAGCGGCGCGCATTCAAAACTTTTTAATAATGTAAGGGAAAAATTAAGCCTTTGTTATTATGCTTATTCAAGAATTGATAACTTTAAAGGAATAATGAAAGTAAATTCAGGGGTCGAATTTGAAAACTTTAAAAAGGCTTATGACGAAATTTTACTCCAACTTGAAGATGTTAAAGACGGGAATATTTCTCCTGCACAACTTGATGCTTCGAAAAAATCTGTAATAAATTCACTTAAATCTTTAAATGACAGTTTGTTCTCTTTCGAAAATTATATTTTAAACGGACTTATAAAAGGCGAAATAACAGAAATTTCCGAATATATAAAAGGCGTAGAAGCGGTTACAGTTTCAGATATAGTAAAAGTAGCATCAAAAGTTAAACTTCACACCGTCTATTACATTAGCCGTCGAAAAGCTATCTAAACACGCCTCTAACCCTTAAAAATCGGCTTTTTCGTTGTTGTCGATTCCGATATACCTCGTATTATCGCAATCTTCCGCCT
>JAZOMN010000010.1:0-8772 GCA_045654005.1 Clostridia bacterium | reverse complement strand
TAACTAAAATTTGAGGTGTTGCTGAAGTTATCATTAAAGAATGATATATTCTTCCTTCTTCATTTTCAAACTGAACTATATCCCCCAAATCGACATTATAAGAATCAGTAAGTGTTCCATACGGGCCAACAGAATCATTGTTAAGTAAAAACCGGTTAAGATACTGTGCTGCCGTCCAGGAAGGGCTTCGGTCAGATACTGTTTTGTAATACCAGCCATAATCTTTGGTATAATTCATAACACCAATTCCTGCATAAATGCACTGGGATATAAAATTAGTGCAATCTCCTCCAATATCTGAAAAATCGTAATATCTCGGATTTCTTTCATAAGCCCACCTTTTAGCATATTCTACTGCTTTAAGTCTGTCATAAAAAATTTTACGCATATATTTATTCCCCCTTACATTATTCTATGATATTTTTAAAGGAATGGAACATTATTAAATGACAAACTATTGCTGTAATACTTGAAAATATATTATCCGTTTGCTAAAATATAGTTGGTGATATTATGATTAACTTTTATTTTATTATAAACTTTATTTCTTATCTTTTTATATTTACTTTATTTTTCTTTTCGGTAAGTTATAAAAATACTATATTTATGGTTAACTTTACAAGCGAAAGTTTAACCGCAAATCTTTTAATTAAAAATTTCAGAAAATTTCTTTTTAAATTAACCGCTTTTTCCTTTTCATTAAGCCTTATTTTAAATAGTTTTTTATATTTCGGGCTGATGAACTTTTTATATTTTTCTATTATGATATTTAAATATCTTAAATGCCATAACGAAATAAAAAAGATAGCGCTTTCAAATTCTCAAATAATAAAAGGAAATGATCGTTTTTTATTTTTAGACTATTATGATTTAAGTTTAAGTTTCTTTCTTACTCTTTATAATTTTTATGTTATATTTAAAAGCAGGTTAAATGAAAATATAATTTTTTCCAAAACTCTTTATATTATTCCCTTAACCTTATTTTTCTTAAATCTTTTTAATTTTTTTACAATAAAACTTATAAACTCAGGCTCGGACTTTAAAGTAAAAGAAATAAAAAACCATATTGTAAATTTACTCGTTATTGTAAGTTATACAATAAGTTTTTTATTTATAATTTATTCACAATACGCTGTAAAGTTAATCACTTTTACAGCACTTACAAACAGCCTTACAATAGCGGTTTTGCTCATTCTTTACTGTGTAGTATATGCAAGATATATAAAAAGCATAAACAAAGGATATGAGTTTAATGTTGAATGCGAAAAAATAACAAATGGAAAAGTTATTGAAACAAATCTTACAGGTACAAAACTTTTTATAAACTTTAAAAATAAAAAATCCTATCTTCTTTTGACAGGATTTTTACTGTTTGTTTTAAGTTATATATTACTTGTATATTTACTTACTATATAGTTATTAGCAATGTTTTCTTCCTTATCATCAAGTTCTTTTAAAACTATATCCTCATTATATTTTTTTATAAGCGCTCTTTTAATAATTTCATCACATAATTTTGGATTTTTAGGAAGAAGAGGACCGTCAAGGAAAGTTGCAAACGTGTTTTTATAAATTACGCCTTCTTTTTTATCTTCCCCGTTATTACCATTGCCGAAAACCACTTCGCCAAGGGGGTTATATTTACCTATATCCATTCTTCCGTTATGGTTTTCAAAACCTGTTACCATACCAAAAGGAGTATTTATTACAACATTTGATACAAATCTTTTATCATTCCATAAGGATTTTGTTTCAAGGATATTAAGCCCCTCTTTCTTTTCTCCCTTTATATAAAAAACTTTTGAAATAAGCTCAAAACCTGAGCAAACTGCAAGTAAAACGCCATCGTTTTCTGCATACTCTTTAAGTTTTTCTTTTATGGGATAAAGTTTTTCTTTAGCGGTAAGAATTTCTTTATCTCCTCCGCCGCCTATATAAATAATATCAAAAAGTGAAAAATCAATTTCGTCATCTATATGAATTTCTCTTATATTTACACCGATTTCTCTCCATAAAAGCCTTTTTTCTATTGCTTTTATATTTCCACTGTCACCGAACATATTAAGAAGTTCGGGATAAATAACACCTACTGTAAGTTCCATTATTTATTCCCCTCCAACTCTTTTAATATTTTTTCGGCATCGAAAATAACTGTATAATTTACTAAAAGATATAATACTTCGCTGTCTTTTTCAAGATTTTTTTCTACTGCATCTTTCAGATTATCACAAACAGAATATTCCTTTTGAAAAGAAGAATATTTCATTCTGACATTAAGTTCGTCGCGTCTTAATCCACACAGAGTAACAGAATTTACCGACTCGTCGCAAAGGCTGTCAAAATCGACATCCCAGATCCACGAAATATCCATTCCGTCTGACTCGCAATCGTTAAGAGCAATAATTATATCTTTCTTTCTTCTGTCAGAAAGCACAGTCGCAAAAGCCTGGTTAAATCCTGCAGGATTTTTTGCAAGGTTTAAAATAGCAGGTTTTTTCAAATCAAACTCTTCCATTCTTGCAACCTGAGGTTTATAGTCGGACAGAATTTCATTTATATTTTCTAAATCAATTCCCAATGTTTTAACTGCTAAAAGAGAGGCTAAAATATTATACACATTATAAAAACCTCTGTAATTAACTTTTATCGTAAGTTCATTATTGCATTTAAAAGAAAGTGCATCTGATAAATCAACATCTGTTGCATAAAAATCTATCGAAGGGCGTTTTAAAGAACAATTTTCACAATTAAAATCTCCAAGTTTTGAATAATGAGTATAGTTATATTTAAGTTTCTCATTACATCTTGGGCAAAAATGCACTTCTTCATCTTCATTTTTTGCCACATCTTCTGAAACTCCGAAAGTTAAGAATTTGCCGAATTCTTCGCCCATTTTTACAAGTATCGGGTCATCGCCGTTTACTATAAGACAAGTTTCTTTGGCAATATCAAGTGCTTTTTTTAAGTATCCTGCAGTAAGTTCCACCTCTCCGTATCTGTCAAGCTGGTCTCTGAAAAGATTTGTTATAATCATTATATCAGGGGTAAGATGCTCAAATATTTTTACTGAAAATGCTTCGTCCATTTCCAAGGTTGCATAGTCGCAATTTAAGTTACCAAACACATCACATTTTTCTATAAAAGCAGTTACAACCCCTGAGAGCATATTTGCTCCGATATTGTTGCAAACCACTTTATATCCCTTATCGGTAAGAATTTTATCTATTAGATTATTGGTTGTAGTTTTCCCGTTTGTTCCGCATACTGCTACAATGCCGCGTTTAACCTTTTTTGATAAAATTCTAAGCACATCAGGGCATAATTTAAGAGCAAACACGCCCGGTGTTGACGAGCCTTTTTTACCCATAAGTTTGCCCACAAATATTAAAATTTTACAAACCCAGATTGACAATACAAATCTTATTTTTTTCATAAGTTTACTCTGCCCTTTTATCTCTTAACATTAAATTTTTCATTGATGAATTAACATCATATCCTAAGTACAATACACCGTATGCTTCTTCCACAATCGGCATATCCACATCATATTTTTTTGAAAGTTCATAGGCACTTCTTGTTGCGAGTATTCCCTCAACTACCATACCCACTTGTTCTTTTGCCTGCTCAGGAGTTTTTCCCTGACCTATTAAAATACCTGCACGGCGGTTTCTTGAATGCATACTCATACATGTAAATATTAAATCTCCCATTCCCGATAAACCGCTGAATGTTTCAATCTTTCCACCCATTTTTGTGCCAAGTCTTATAATTTCAGACATACCGCGTGTCATAAGTGCGGCTTTTGTGTTATCGCCAAGTTCAAGACCATCTGCAATACCGACACATAATGATATAACATTTTTAAGTGCACCGCCAAGTTGAACCCCTATAACATCATCAGATGTATAAACTCTTAAATAATCGCACATAAAAGTATCCTGAATATCATTTGCAATATTGATATCTTTTGATGCTGCAACTAATGTTGTGCACATCTTTTTACCCACTTCTTCCGCATGAGACGGGCCACTTAAAACGCATACTTGTTTTTCGGGCATAAGAACTTCTTCTATTACAGAAGATATACACTTTAAACTTCCTTCTTCCATTCCCTTTGCAATGCTTACAATGGTCTGGTCTTTATAGAAAGGCTTTAATTTCTCAAGCGTACTTCTTACGGCAAAAGACGGACAGGCAATAACAATAATATCCATCCCTTCAACCGCAGTTTTCATGTCATTTGTAAATTCTACACTCTCGGGAAGGATAACTCCGGGTAAGAAACTTTTATGTTCTCTGTAATTTACAAACATATCATATTCTTCTTTTAAATATGACCACAAAGTAACTTTATGCCCGTTATTTGCAAGAACGTCTGTTATAGCTGTTCCCCAGCTTCCCGAGCCTATTACTCCTATTTTTTTCAAATTACTCACTCCTCAATAAGCAACGAAAATTATCTATCTTCAAACTATCTTTTACACTTTTTGACCGAGTTTTCTTTCCTCGCCTTTTATAAGTCTTTTAATATTATCTTTATGTTTTATTATTACTACAGTTGTAAGAAAAACTATGGGTATAATTTTTAAATAATCAAAAGGTGCTAAAAAGCAAATTATAATCGAATTAAACACACATCCGAGCATTGACCCTAATGAAACATATTTTGTTGTTGCCATTATAATTATAGCAACAAGAAGCGCTAAAAGTCCGCCTCGCCAGTCAATCATAAATGAAAGTGCCAATGATGACAATACACCTTTTCCACCTTTAAAATCAAAATACAATGGGTAAAGATGCCCGAAAACCGCCGCAGTTCCGGCAAGTACTGCCGAGAATTCGCCTACTCCGAAAATATTTCCGATAGGGTATGCTATTAAGTATGAAAGAATCCCTTTCAACATATCGCCTATAGTAACAAGCGCTGCCGCTTTTTTCCCGAATGTTCTTAAAACATTGGTTGCACCTGCACTTTTAGAACCTGTTTCTCTTACATCTTTTTTATAGAAAAGTTTACCGATAATAACGCCAAAACTTAAACTGCCAAGCAAATATCCTATTATTCCGCTTAATAATATAACTATATATTTCATACTTTTGTTCCTTTCTATTTATTAGGATTATCCGAATTTCTTTCTCTTATAAAGAATTTTATTGGTGTTCCCTCAAACCCGAATATTGCACGAATTTGATTTTCAATATATCTTTCATAAGAAAAATGCATAAGACGGACATCGTTAACAAATATAACAAATGTCGGAGGTTTAATTCCTGTCTGAGTGCCGTAGTAGATTTTAAGACGTCTGCCCTTATCGCTTGGCGGTTGAACTTTAGCAGTTGCTTCTGCTAAAATATCGTTAAGCATTCCTGTCTTAATTCTCATACATTGCTGTTCATTAACAAAATCTATAAGTTCAAATAAATTTGAAACTCTAAGCCCTGTTTTAGCAGAAATAAACACGCTCGGTGCATAAGTCATAAAAATTAAATCTCTTTGCAAATCCTTTCTGTATTCCTGCATTGTTTTTGTGTCTTTTTCCACAATATCCCATTTATTGACTACTATAATCATTGCTTTGCCCTGTTCGTGAGCATAACCTGCGATTTTAGTATCCTGTTCTGTAACACCGCTTGTTCCGTCAATCACAAGAAGGCAAACATCGGCACGGTCAACTGCCTGATATGACCTTATAACACTATATTTTTCTATATTATCATTTATCTTGCTTTTCTTTCTTACCCCTGCAGTATCAATAAATGTATATTCTTTTTCATCAATTATAACTTTAGTGTCAATCGCATCTCTTGTTGTACCTGCAATATCGCTTACAATAAGCCTTTCTTCTCCTAAAATTCTGTTAATCAAAGAAGATTTACCTGCATTAGGCTTTCCTATAACGGCAACTTTAATGCTTTCGTCTTCCTCTTCATTTTCGTCTCTTTCAGGGAAATACGAAACAACCTCGTCAAGCAAATCGCCGACACCTAATCCGTGAATAGAGGAAACTGAAACAGGGTCGCCAAGACCTAAGTTATAAAACTCATAATGCAAATACTGGTTTTTGGATATAGTATCTGCTTTGTTACAAGCAAGAACGATAGGTTTGCCTGATTTTTGAAGCATTGCTGCAACATCGGCATCGTTTGCAGTAAGACCGTCTCTCAAATCGGTAAGCAGAATAATAACATCAGCCATTTCAATTGCTAAATCTGCCTGAATTTTCATTTTCATTAAAATATCGTCTTTGGTTTTAGGCTCAATACCGCCTGTATCAATAAGCGTGAAATTATGCCCACACCATTCTGCATCCTGATAAATTCTGTCTCTTGTAACGCCGGGAGTATCTTCAACTATTGATATTCTTTTCCCCACTATTTTATTAAACAAAGTTGACTTACCTACATTAGGTCTGCCAACTATAGCAACTATCGGTTTCATAATTTACTCCTTATTTAATATTATATATAATTACAGGTACTATAATAGCAATAACAATTACAAGCCAAATTGAAAAATTCATATATATCACCCTTACATATATATTATAAATTCATTATAACATTAAAGGAAAATTTTATCAACAAAATCCTTTCCTGAAATGTCATTAAATAAAATTTTTGTGTTAAGTTGTTCTTCCATCTGTGAAATGGTCATATCGTCTAAGAACATATCTTTTTCTGCTCTTAATGTGTCAACCGACAATAACAGGTTATCGCCTATTTCAACACCTTTTAGAGAATCTATAATATCCTGACCACATAAAAGTCCTGTTACAGTAATTTTACTTCCGAACAGTTTATTTATTCCTTTTATAATATTTAATTTAACATAAGGAAATTCTTTTTCAATTTTTTCTTTTATTTTTAGAAAATATGGATAGGCAAGTACGCCTGTTACAATAGTTTTAGTTGTTTTAAATGTTTTGTATTCTTCTCTATTTTCAAGTTCTTCGTAAACTTCATCTAAAAACGACGACATCATTCCCACACCGTTTTCTATCTGTGGAAAATCTTCATATACTTCGCTTTTTGGTAAATCAAAATCTGACATAATATAAAACTCATCAGCAAGATATACAATTCTTGAGCCGTATTTTTCCAAAAATTCTTTTTGAAGATCAGTTACAAGTTTTATAATTTCATTTGCGTCTTCTTTTTTAAATTCATCTACTTTATATAAATTTTCTCTATAATCGGTAATACCGACAGGCACAACTGATAAACTGTGCATATAAGGATAAAATGAGGATAAATCTTTTATTGTTTTATAAAGATGCTCTTTGTCATTAACACCTTTAACTAAAACTATCTGGCAATTAACCGTAATTTTATTATCGGTAAGTTTTTTTATTTTTTCTAAAATTCCGCCGGCGTTTTTATTATTTAACATAAATTTTCTAAGCTCATCTTCGGTTGTATGAACTGAAATGTTTATCGGAGAAAGGCGGATTTTTATTATTTTATCAATCTCCGCATCGTCAATATTGGTAAGCGTAACATAATTTCCGTTTAAGAAAGAAAGCCTTGTATCGTCATCTTTAAAATATAAAGGTTTTCTTAACCCCTTGGGAAGTTGGTCAATAAAGCAGAAAATACATTTATTCCTGCAACTTCTCGGCTTGTCAATAAGAGGGTTTTCAAACTCAATCCCCAAATCTTCATATTCTTCTTTTTCTATTTCGCAGATAACATTTTCATTATCCTTGGTTTCAATTTCAAGCTCAATATATTCTTCTGAAATCAAAAAGCGGTATTCTAAAGCATCGGTAAACTTTTCACCGTTTACCGAAATAATTTTATCGCCTTTTTCAAGACCAATTTCTTCTGCTATACTGCCTTTTTCAACTTTCAAAATTGTTGCAGACATAGTTTATTCTCCTTACAAAAAAATAGAGAAGGCTACTTTTTTCGCCTTCTCACATTTTAGTCATTACGCTTCAACCTTGATAACTTCTTTGCCGTCATAACTACCACAAGACATACATACTCTGTGAGGTAATTTATATTCTTGACACTGAGGGCATTTTACCATACCCGGAATAGTTAATTTCCAGTTTGCTCTTCTCTTATCTCTTCTTGCTTTTGACACTTTTCTCTTTGGAACTGCCATCAAAAACACCTCCTTATTCGACTTTATTTAACAAATTTTTTAATACTTCAAATCTTGGATCCACAACATCTTTATCACAATTACATTCATTCTCATTAAGATTTGTTCCACACACAAAGCATAGCCCTTTACAACTTTCTTTGCACAAAAATTTCTGAGAAAGATTAAGTGATAAAAGAGTGTAAACTCCTTCAGTTATATCTATGGTATTCTGCACAATCTTAAGACATTCCAAACAGTCCTCACTGCCTAAAACCTCTTCCATTTTAAAAGAAATATCTTTTTTAAATTCCTTGAGGCAACGTGCACACTGTGCCAAAAAAACCGTTTCCATATCGCAGTTTAATACATACTGACCGGAATAATTTTTAACTGTGCCTTTAACTTTAACAGGATATTCATATTCTTCGAATTTAACTTCTCCGCTAAAATCAAGGGTTTCCCCGTCCGCTCCTGCGATTTTAGAAATATCTATAACCATACAGACTCCTTTGTTTGACATAGCATTTTAAAGATTTACATATAATACCGAATAACATTATACTAAAATAATACTCATTTGTCAAGCATTATTTAGATTCAACCAATTTTTTTGTATCAAGTGCAATCATAAGTTCTTCATTTGTTGGGATAATAAGTGTTCTTACTTTTGCATCTTTTGT
>JAZOMN010000009.1:0-3884 GCA_045654005.1 Clostridia bacterium | reverse complement strand
ATTACCAAGAAAAATATGCAGGACAAAGTTTCAGTCAATATAGTTGGGTGCTTTGGTTTCTGTTCTCAAGGTCCTTTTGTTAAAATATTTCCTGAGGATACTTTGTATCGTCTTGTAAAAGTTTCTGATGTTGAAGAGATTTTTGAAAAAGATATATTGGGTAATGAGATTGTTGAACGTTTATTATATGTTGAACCGCTTACAAATGAAAAAGTTGCTAAACAGGAAGATATCAATTTCTATAAAAAGCAAAGAAGAATTGCTCTTCACGGATGCGGTGTTATCAACCCTGAAGATATAAACGAAGCAATGGGTAAAGGTGCATTTTCAGGTTTAAAACGTGCCTTGTCAATGGATCCGAAAGAGGTTATTGACGAAGTTCTTGCAGCAGGTTTGAGAGGCCGTGGCGGTGCTGGTTTCCCAACAGGTCGTAAATGGTCATTTGCTTATGCTAATGAAGCAGATCAGAAATATGTTGTTTGTAACGGTGACGAAGGTGACCCGGGTGCATTTATGGATCGTTCAATACTTGAAGGAAATCCGTTTGCAGTTATTGAAGGTATGATGATTGCGGGATATGCAATTGGTGCTACAGAGGGTTATTTCTATGTAAGAGCCGAATATCCTATTGCTATTAAACGTCTTCAAAAAGCGATTGAACAAATGAATGAAATAGGAATATTAGGCGAAAATATTTTGGGGACAGGCTTTAATTTCCAGGCACATATAAGACTTGGTGCGGGAGCATTTGTATGCGGTGAAGAAACTGCACTTTTAAATTCTATTGAAGGTAAACGCGGTATGCCTCGTCCTCGTCCTCCGTTCCCTGCAGTAAAGGGGTTATGGGGAAAACCAACCGTTGTAAATAATGTTGAAACTCTTGCTTGTGTTCCGTACATACTTCGTGAAGGTGCAAAATCATTTGCAGGTTGCGGTACAGATGGTTCTAAAGGAACAAAAGTTTTTGCATTAGGCGGTAAAGTAAATAACGTAGGGCTTGTTGAAATTCCAATGGGTACAACACTTCGCGAACTTATTTATGATATTGGCGGAGGAATCCCTGATAATAAAGAATTTAAAGCAATTCAGACAGGCGGTCCGTCAGGCGGTTGCTTAACCAAAGAAAGTCTTGACGAACCAATTGATTTTGATAATCTTGTTGCCAAAGGTTCTATGATGGGTTCCGGCGGTGCTATCGTAATGGATGAAGATAACTGTATGGTTGACGTTGCTAAGTTCTATATGGAATTTATCTGTGACGAATCTTGCGGTAAATGTTCTCCTTGCAGAATAGGTACGAAGAGAATGCTTGAAATTCTTACACGTATTACCGAAGGAAACGGAACAATGAAAGATTTAGAAGAGTTAGAGGAACTCGGCAAACACGTTAAAGCAAACTCACTATGTGCACTTGGTCAAACTGCTGCTAACCCTATAATTTCTACATTGACTCATTTTAAGGATGAATATCTTGCTCATATAACAGACAAAAAATGTCCTGCTAAAGTATGTAAAAAACTTATCAGTTACACAATCATTCAGGATCAGTGTTTTGGATGCGGACTATGTGCAAAAGCATGTCCTGTCGGTTGTATCGAAAGAACTGATTATAAAGCACCTGACAAGAAACTTAATTCTTTCCAGATTGACCCTGCTAAGTGTGTAAAATGCGGTGCATGTATGGCTACTTGTAAATTCAAGGCAATAGTGCAGAAGTAAGAAAGGAGGAGTTTAAAATGAGTAAAGTAAATATTAAAATTGAAGGCGTTTCTTATCAGGTTGACGAAGGACTTACCATTTTAGAAGCCGCAAAAGAATGTGGTTACGAAATTCCTTCTTTATGTGCATTTAATCACGGTGAATGTTCAAATGGTTCCTGCCGTGTTTGCCTGGTTGAAGTTGCGGGAGCAAGAGGTCTCGTTGCTTCATGTGTATATCCGGTAAATGAAGGAATGGAGGTAAGAATTTCAACTCCTAAAGCAAGTGAAGCAAGACGTGCATCTGTTGAACTTCTGTTATCAAATCATAATCAGAATTGTCAGCAGTGCGATAAAAATGGAAAATGTGAACTTTTACATGTTGCATCTTTGACAGGTGCCAGAGAAGGAATGTATCAGGGGTCTAAAACACCTGTTACTGTTGACGAATTAAGTCCGTCTATCATTCGTGATACATCTAAATGTATTTTATGCGGAAGATGTGTTGCGAGATGTCAGAATGCTCATGGTATGGGTATATTAGGTTTTGAGAACCGTGGATTTAAAACAATTGTTGCACCTGCAG
This sequence comes from Clostridia bacterium, assembly GCA_045654005.1. Lineage (GTDB taxonomy): Bacteria > Bacillota > Clostridia > UMGS1840 > HGM11507 > SIG450. Next base: position 1,601 of record JAZOMN010000009.1, on the reverse strand, counting down.
AAAATCGTTCATTTGTTAATTCTCCATGTATTAACTGTGGTCAGTGTGTAAGCGTATGTCCTACAGGAGCGCTTATGGAAAAATCCGAAATTGCAAAGGTTGACGAAGCAATGGCAACAGGAAACCATGTTGTTGTTCAGACTGCTCCCGCTGTTCGTGCTGCTTTGGGTGAAGAATTCGGGCTTCCTGTTGGTACAGCAGTAACAGGAAAAATGGTTGCTGCCCTGAAACGTCTTGGGTTTGATAAAGTATATGATACAAACTTTGCTGCCGACCTTACAATTATGGAAGAAGGAACAGAATTATTAGGAAGAATTAAAAATGGCGGTGTTCTTCCGATGATTACATCTTGTTCACCAGGTTGGATAAACTATGCTGAATACAATTACGGCGATTTACTACCGCATCTTTCAAGTTGTAAATCACCTCACCAGATGCAAGGTGCTATAATCAAATCATATTATGCTCAGAAGAAAGGTATTGACCCTAAAGATATATTTGTTGTATCAATAATGCCTTGTACAGCAAAGAAAGACGAAAAAGAACGTGACCAGATGCAAAAAGACGGTATCAAAGACGTTGATGCAGTATTAACTACACGTGAACTTGCAAAAATGATTAAACGTGCTGGTATTATATTTAACCGTTTGCCTGATGAAGATTTTGACCAGGATTTAATGGGCGAATATACAGGTGCAGGTGTAATCTTCGGTGTAACCGGAGGTGTTATGGAAGCGGCACTTCGTACTGTTTATTTCGTATTAACAGGCAACGAACACGAAAAAATCACGTTTGAAGCGGTGAGAGGCTTTGAAGGTGTTCGTGAAGCATCTGTTGATATTAACGGTATGACAGTTAACGTTGCTATTGCTCACGGTATGAAGAATGCTAAAGTTCTTTTAGATGAAATTCGCGAAGGTAAATCAAAATATCATTTTATTGAAATTATGGGATGTCCGGGCGGATGTATCGCAGGTGGAGGTCAGCCGATCGTTCGTTCCTGCTTTATGCCAAATGAAGACGACGATATTTTAGATACCTATAAAGAAAAAAGAGCAAAAGCACTTTACTCGGAAGACGAAAGACTTACCCTTCGTCAATCTCATAAAAATCCTCAGGTTAAAGAACTGTATGATAATTTCTTGGGAGAACCTAATTCTCATAAAGCCCACGAACTTCTTCATACAACCTATAGTAAACGTATAGGATTTAACGATTAATTATAAAGAACAATACTTCAGGTTATCTTGAAGTATTGTTTTTTTTGACAATATGTGTTAGAATAGATTTAATAAAGTAAATCTATTCAGCTAAATTCGCTAACACGAGCTAAATGTGCTGACGCACGCTAAATTACTTCGTAGCTAAATTGGCCTTCGGTCAGTTAAACGGCGAATTTAATTTAGCTGTTTTGAAAAACAATTTAGCTATGGAACGAAGTGGAATAATTTAGTTTTGCACGAATGTGCAAAAATTAGCTAAAAACCAAGTGACATCTAAAACATTCACTAATTTTAAAATTTTAGTAATATACATACACAAGGTACGGTTTTTAAATGAGAACAACAAAACTAACAAAAGATTATACTAACGGAAGCATA
>JAZOMN010000008.1:0-4491 GCA_045654005.1 Clostridia bacterium | reverse complement strand
TCTTTAGGAAATAGTGGACGCATCGGTCTGTCGATAAGTCTTGATGTTAAAATCGCTTTATCGGTAGGTTTTCCTTCTCTTTTCATAAAAGAGCCCGGAATTTTACCAACTGAATATAATCTTTCTTCAAAATCAACGTTAAGAGGGAAGAAATCTATTCCTTCTCTTGGTTTTTGTGATGCAGTTACATTTACTAAAACTGCAGTTTCGCCATATCTTACAAGACATGAGCCGTTTGACAAACCTGCCATTTTACCTGTTTCAACGATAAAAGGACGGCCTGCTAATGTTGTTTCATAAACTTTAAACATATTTTTCTCCTTTCGGAAGCCAAGGTTTTAGCAGTTAGATATATATTCTTTTTTAAAACACATATCTAATTGCTATAACCTGTTTTCTGCTTCCATATAATTTTTTTTAAAATTAAAGGGGCATATTTGCCCCTTTAAAATTTCTTTTTGATGTTTTACTTTCTGATGTTTAACTTTTCAATGATTGCTCTGTATCTTTCGATATCTTTTTTCATAAGATATGCTAAAAGATTTTTTCTTTTACCAACCATCATTAAAAGACCTCTTCTTGAGTGGTGGTCTTTTTTGTGAGTTTTAAGATGCTCTGTTAAATGATTGATTCTTTCTGTTAAAATAGCAATCTGAACTTCAGGGGAACCTGTATCACCATCTTTTAACTGGTAAGTTGTGATAAGTTCCTGCTTTCTTTCTTTAAGCATGATAATTTACCTCCTTTTTTATTTATCAGATATCTTAGTAAAGGGTCAAAGGTATGCGAGATTTACCCGCTTTATCCCAAAACCAAGAATATTGACCATAGAACATTTTACCATAACATTTATAGTTTGTCAATTTATTTTTCACTTATTTTTTATCAAATGAGAAGAATTTTTCGTAAACAAGACCTTGTTCCCATGTTCCACCCATATCATAGGTCTTTTTAATAATTTCGGTTACTGCTTCGTGAGCATAATTTGCGGATTCAAGAATATTTTCACCTTTTAAATACTGACCTAAAACCAATGAGGAAAACACATCCCCCGCTCCGCAATACTCGCCTTTTACATATTCGCATTCTATTATTTCCATTTCGCCAAGTTCGGAAACAATCATACAGTTTTTATCATCAATGGGGACAGATGTTATAATTATTTTATTTGCTATTCCCATTGCATTTATTCTGTCTATAAGTGTTCGCGCATTTTCTTTTGTTATATTTTCCTTATAAGGAAGATTTGCAAGAAAACATGCTTCTGTATAATTAGGGGTTATAATATCTGCATACAAGCATAATTCTCTCATTTTTTTAACTGTATTATTATCAAAATATGTATATAATTTTCCGTCGTCTCCTAAAACAGGGTCAATAAGAACAAGATTTCCGTTAACCTTGTTTTCAATAATAAAATGTTTTACTATTTCCATCTGTTCTGTTGTAGGAATATAGCCTGTGAAAACTGCATCAAATTCCACATTAAGATTTTTAAGGCGTTCTATAATTTCTGCCGTTGTATAAGTCAAATCAAAATTTGCAGGTTCTAAAAAACCTGTATGATATGAAAGATAAGATGTAACAATCGGGCATACTTCATAACCCATTGCGGATAAGGTTGGTATTACAGCAGTCAACGAACATTTGCCGAATGTTGACAAGTCATTTACGGCTGCAATTCTTTTTAATAATTTTTTCATTTAATTCTTTCCTTCTTTTAAAATTCATTTCCATTATTTATTTTAATATAAAAGTTTTTAAAAAACAATAATAAATTAAAAAAAGAGTGAGAAAATTATGAATTTAAGTTCTTTTTATGATTATATACTTTTAAACAAGAAAGATATTATGGAAGAAAAAAACAAAACGGTAATTAAAAACCGTGATTTAATACTTTTCAATCTTATAAACGGAGAAAGTATTTTTTCAAAGGATAATTCACTTGTTTTATTTACTGATGCAAAAGAAAAGTACAAAAGTTTATTTTATGATATTTTAAACGCTAAACATTCTGTTAACATTGAATATTTTATAATAAGAAACGATCCCATAGGAAAAGATTTTATAAATCTCCTTTCAAAAAAAGCAAAAGATGGTGTCATAGTAAACCTATTGTATGACGAATGGGGAAGTATGAATACAACAATGAAAATGTTTAAACCTCTTATCAATGCAGGTGGAAATGTTCATAGATTTTTAGATTCAATCGGAGTTAACATATTAAGAGTAAATAACAGAAATCACAGAAAAATTGCAATTATTGACGGCAAAATCGGATATATAGGCGGAATGAATATCGGACTTGAATATATGGGACTTAAAAAACTCTCGCCCTGGAGAGATACTCACTTAAAAGTCGTAGGTTCTTCCGTATATTCACTTCAGGCAAGATTTTTAAATGACCTTACAGCCACAAAAAAAGAATTAAATAAAGATAACTACAATTCATTTTTCCCCGAATATAATTTTTGTGGCAATAAATGTATGCAGATTATTTCTTCAAACCCCAAAACAAAAAAAGAGGAAATAAAACTTTCCTTTCTTAAAATGATAAACGGGGCTAAAAAAAGCATTTATATACAAACGCCTTATTTCGTTCCCGATAACTCGCTAAAAACAAGCCTTAAAACAGCATCGTTATCCGGAGTTGATGTACGGATTATGATACCGGGAAAGCCTGATAAAAAATATGTTTATTATATAACTTTATCACATATCGAAGAACTTTTAAAATGCGGAGTAAAATTTTATGTACACGATGGTTTTTTGCATTCCAAGACGATTATCACCGATTGCGAGATTACATCAATAGGAACAAGTAATTTTGATATGAGAAGTTTTTCTTTAAATTATGAAGTCAATGCTTTTATTTACGACAAAGAATTTGCCTTAAAAAACATAAATGCATTTTTAAAAGATATTGAAAAAAGCACTCTTATAACCTATGAAAGTTTTTCAAAAAGAAGTTTTTTTAAAAAAATTATAGAAAAGATCCTTAAAATATTTTCACCGCTTGCCTAGTGCAGTAAGACTTGAACACAATATGCCTTAAATCTGTTAAATTCCAATCTTTTTAATTTGTCGTCTTTGTAAGGCGACAGCCTGAATGCAGACTCCGCATCAAAAATCTTGAAATTTTCCAAGGTTTAAGGTCTGCGAGTTTTAAAATGTGAAATTTTGGGTAAGATAAAGAAATTTCAAGGATAATACTTCCGTATATTCGCAGGGATTTCTGCCATATTATGCTAAATTTCCATTTTAAAACCATATGATGTTCGAGTCTTACTGCACTAAAAAATCAATGCGTAATTCATAACAAAATTTAATTATGAATTACGCATTAAAACTAATCAACTCTATTTAGTATTCTTCCATCAAAAAAGGCTTCAAGATTTTTAAGCATTATATTATAGCATCTTTCCCTTGCTTCTTTTGCACCCCAAGCCATATGAGGAGTTAAGCACACATTGTCAAAATCTTTTATACTAACATAAGGGCTGTCTTTTGTAAGGGGTTCTTTAGAATATACATCGCATCCTAATCCTGCTATTTTACCCTCTTTTATTGCAAGGCAGATTGCCTCTTCGTCAACCACTGCTCCCCTTGCTGTATTTATAAATATTGCATTTTTCTTTAAAAGTTTTATTTTCTCTTTACTTATAAGATTTTTTGTTTCTTCTGTTAAAGGAATATGAACTGATATTATATCGCTTTCCTTTAAAAGTGTGTCTAAATCAACACAGTTTACGCCTTCTTCTTTTTTTCTCTTATATGCAAGTATATTACAACCTAAAGCCTTTGCTATATCCCCTACTCTTTTTCCGATTGCACCATAGCCTATAACCCCCCATGTTTTACCAAAAAGTTCGTTATACACAGGTGTTAAAATATTGGCAGAAGATGATTTTATATATGTGCCGTCTTTAACATAACGGGTATATTCATTAAGATGGTTGCACAAATTAAGTGCCATAGAAACTGTAATCTGAGAAACACTGTAAGTTGAATAGCCCGGAACATTACATACTGCAATACCTCTTTTGCTACAGTAATTTACATCTATATTGTCATACCCTGTTGCCGCTTCGCATATCAGTTTTAAATTTTTTGCACTTTTAAGATTTTCTTCATTAAGTTTAATTTTGTTTACAAATATTACATCGGCATCTTTTATTCTTATCTCTACTTCACTTGGGTCGGTTGTATCATAAGAAACAACTTCTCCAACTTTGTTTGCGCAGGATATATCAAGGTCTTCCCCTAATGTAAGTCTGTCTAAAATAACAATTTTCATATATTTACTCCTGATATTTATAAATTTCCATAGTCATACCGCTTTTTCCTCCCTTTATCCCCTCTAAAACAAAAATTTTAGCAGGTGAGGAAAAATCGGTTACAAACATAATTCTTTTCGGTTCTATTTTATTTAATTTAAATTCGTAAATGACATCAGATAAACGGTCCATGCGGTTTACCATAGTAAGTTTC
>JAZOMN010000007.1:0-12008 GCA_045654005.1 Clostridia bacterium | reverse complement strand
GAGTAATTTTTGTTATTCCGCCCATATAAGGAACTAAAACTTCAGGAATTGTAACCGAACCGTCTTCATTCTGATAATTTTCCAAAATTGCCGCAACAGTTCTTCCTACCGCTACTCCTGAGCCGTTTAATGTATGGCAGTATCTTGCTTTTTTATTAAGTTCATCTTTAAATTTAATGTTTGCTCTTCTTGCCTGGAAATCTTCAAAGTTTGAACATGAAGAAATTTCAACATACTTTTCGTATGTAGGCATATATACTTCTATATCGTATTTTTTAGCCTCTGTGAATCCTAAATCGCCTGTTACTATATCAACAACTCTGTAAGGCAATTTTAAAAGTTGAAGAACATATTCTGCGTCTTTAGTAAGTTTTTCTAATTCTTCATAAGATTCTTCAGGTTTTGTAATTTTAACAAGTTCAACTTTATTAAACTGATGTTGTCTTATTAAACCTCTTGTATCTCTTCCTGCGCTTCCTGCTTCTGAACGGAAACATGCAGAATATGCAGCGTGTTTTATAGGTAAAATATTACCATCTAAAATTTCGTCTCTGTATAAATTTGTAACAGGAACTTCTGCTGTAGGTATCAAGAAATAATCGTCATTTGATACTTTAAATACATCTTCTTCAAATTTAGGAAGTTGGCCTGTCCCTGTTAATGATGCACGGTTTACCATATATGGAGGGAAAATTTCTTCATATCCATTCTGAGAATGAGTATCTAAATAAAAGTTTATAACAGCTCTTTCTAATCTTGAGCCTAAACCTTTATAAAATGTAAATCTTGAGCCGGTAACTTTAGCCGCTCTTTCAGGGTCTAAAATATTTAAATCTTTACCTATATCCCAATGTGCTTTAGGTTCAAAATCAAATTCTCTTACTTCTCCCCATTTTCTTACCTCTTTATTATCTTCTTCATTTAAAGATACAGGGGCAGATTCATTAGGTATATTTGGAATTCTAAGTAAATTAAATTTTAACTCTTCATCAATTTCTGATAAAGATGCATCCATTTCTTTTATTTTTTCAGAAAGTTCTTTCATTTCATTTAAAATTTCTGAAACATCTTTTCCTTCTTTTTTAAGTTTAGGAATTTCTTTTGAAACAACATTCTGTTTATTTTTTAATCCCTCAACTTCAAAAGTTATATCTCTTCTTTTTAAATCAAGTTCAAAAATTTTATTTACTTCGTTTGTAACATCATTTCCTTTTTTTGCCACTAATTCGATAACTTTATCTTTATCTTCTCTTATAAGTCTTAAATCTAACATAAAAAATACCTCCAAAAAATCGTATATCTCTAAAACGCCCAAAATTTGGTTTTAATCAATTTTTAGTGTTTTTAATATCTTTTATCAAAATTTTAAAATAAATTGATTATAAATTAATTTTAAAGGCAAAATTTTTTTCCAATTATTTCAAAATTTTCAAAATTCTGTCTAAATCGTCATTTCCATAATATTCTATTCGTATTTCACCTTTTTTTTGCCCGTGTTTAATAGTAACTTTAGTTGAAAAAGATTTTGACAGTTTTTCTGCAATTGATTTTATTTCAACATCTATCTGAGAATTATTTTTCTTTTTCTTAGGTTTTTGGGCACTTAAACTTTTAACTAAATTTTCAACCTGCCTTACATTTAAACCTTCTTTTATAATTCTCTTTGCTGTCTCAATTTTTAATTTATCATCATTTATTGATAATAACGCTCTTGCATGACCTTGTGAAATTTCTCCCGAAATAACATACTTTATTATTTCGTCAGGAAGATTTAATATTCTTAAACTGTTGGTAATTGCGGAACGGCTTTTACCTACTCTTTTTGAAATTTCTTCCTGTGTCATTGAAAATCCGTCAATTAAAGATTTATATCCTTTTGCTTCTTCAATAGGGTTTAAATCTTCTCTTTGTAAGTTTTCAATCAGTGCAACTTCCGCTGCTTCTTTTTCTTCATAGTCTTTAATTATTGCAGGAATTTTTTTAAGACCTGCCGCTTTTGCAGCTCTCCATCTTCTTTCCCCTGCGATTATCATATATCTTCCTGATTCTTTTTTTGTTACAATTATAGGAAGAATGACACCGATTTCAGAAATAGAACTGGTAAGAGCATCTAATTTTTCTTTATCAAAGGCTTTTCTCGGTTGCTCCTTGTTTGGTTCAACATCTATAATATTAAGTTCTGAAACAACATTTTCGTCAACTTTTGAGGTTGTCTGGGAAATCATAGTTGATAAGCCTTTGGCAAGACCTCTTCTTTCTGCCATATTTTTATTCACCTCTATATTAAAACATCTTAAATGATGCCTTTATTGTTCTTAATCACTTCTTTTGCTAAATTAGTATAACTTTCTGCACCCTTACAGTATTTATCATAATATATTATCGGCTGACCATAACTTGGTGCTTCTCCAAGCCTTGTGTTTCTAGGGATTGCCGTTTTAAATACCTTTTTTGGAAAACAGTTTTTAACATCGTCTGCAACAAGTATCGAAAGATTAGTTCTTGTATCAAACATTGTAAGTAATATCCCTTCAATTTCTATGTAAGGGTTAACTGATTCTTTAATTATCTTTATATTTGAAGTTAAATCTGCAACACCTTCCAATGCGTAGTATTCACATTGAATAGGTATCAACACACTGTCAGTAGCACAAAAAGCATTAAGAGTTATATAATTTAAAGACGGAGGACAGTCAATCAAAATAAAATCATAATTTTCTTTAACTGTTTTTAGTGCCTCTTTTAAAATAAACTCTTTATTATCCTCTTTATCTATAAGAAGTTCTGCACCAAGTAAATCCATATTACAAGGGCAAATACTTACATTTTTATAATCAGTTTTTATTATACAATTTTCAATATTTTCTTTTTCGATAAGAACACTGTATAAGTTGAGTTCGCAAGCTTGTTTATCAATACCAAATCCGCTTGTTGAATTACCCTGAGGGTCGGCATCTATAATAAGAACTTTTTTATTAAGACTTCCTAAACATGCTCCTAAATTAACGGTAGTTGTGGTTTTTCCGACTCCGCCCTTCTGATTGGCGATTGATATAATTTTACCCATTTTTTCACCACTTTTCTACAAAAATTATACATACTAATTATAACATATAATCTTTGAAAAATAAAGGATTATTTTATATTTTTTTAAAAATGTTTCACGTGAAACACAGAGTTTTCAAAGTCGATAAAAACCCATGAAAAAAGCACCATCAAGCCATTTTTAAAAAATGACAAAATGATACTTTTTTCATGGGTTTTTTAATGGGGTAGGAAAAAATGTTTAGAATGGATAAATTTAGCCAAAATCTCTGATTTTGGGTCACCCGAAGGCGTATATAGATACGCCGAGTGGCTAAATTTGTTCATAGCAAAAAGTTATTTAATTCCAAAGATTTTTTTAAAAATCTTTACCTTGTTATTTGAAATACAATTCTGTTTGTATTTAACATTTATAATTACCACTTTTTGCGTTCTAAACTTTTTTTACACTCCATTTAAGTTGATGTATTTGTGAGGTCACTTATATTATTGTCAAAATCCAAAATAATTATACTTTTTAAATAAAAAAATATGTTTTTCTTTACAAAAGACGCCAAAACCTTTATAATTAAAGAAAGTATATTTTTTGAGGTTTATAATGATAAGAAAAAAGTGGGTTTCTGATAATACTAAGATTGATAAAATAAAAGAACTTAAAGAAAATTTAAATATAGATGAAAGTATAATAAGAATACTTGTAAACAGAGGGATAGATAATACTCGCGATATAGAAGAATTTTTAAATCCTTCATTAGATAACTTATATGACCCATATTTACTGAATGATATGGATAAAGCGGTTAAGAGGATAAATACTGCAATTAAAAATAAAGAAAAAATATATATATACGGAGATTATGATGTTGACGGAGTAACTGCTTTAACTATACTATATATTTCTTTAAAGAAGATATATGATGATGTATATATATATATTCCCCAAAGAGAAAACGAGGGATACGGGCTTAACAGTAAAGCGATAGACAAAATTTATAAAGACAATGGGAATCTTATTATTACGGTTGACTGTGGAATATCGTCGCACAGTGAAGCGCAGTACGCAAAAAGCCTTGGAATAGATATGATTATTACCGACCATCATACTTGCCCTGAAACTCTTCCGTCCTGCGTTGCGGTTATCAATCCTAAAAGATGCGATTCAACATATCCTTTTTCGGAACTTTGCGGTGCAGGAGTGTCGTTAAAACTTTGTTCTGCACTTAACCTTTTATCAGAAAAAATAATTGCAATATGTGCTATAGGAACGGTTGCAGATATAGTTCCGCTTGTTTCAGAAAACAGAATAATAACGCATTTCGGAATTGAATTTCTAAGAAAGGGAATTTTAGAAAATATAAACATTCTTTGCGAAGTTTCAGGAATAGATTTTAAAAATATTTCTTCAACCACAATCGGTTTTACTATTGCACCCAGAATAAACGCCGCAGGGAGAATGGCTACGGCAAAAGAAGCAGTAGAATTTTTTATTGCAGATGATAAAGAAAGAATAAAAGAACTTGCCGTGTATCTTGATAATCTTAATTTAAAAAGGCAGGAATGTGAAAAAGAAATATTAAAACAAGCAAAAGAACAAATAGAAAAAAACAAAGAATACGAAAATAATATAATGGTAGTATCAGGGGAAGGCTGGCAGGAAGGCGTAATTGGTATTGTCGCTTCAAAAATTACCGAAGAATATTATAAACCCTGTGTAATGATTTCTGTAAACGAAAAAGAAGGTAAAGGCTCTTCAAGAAGTGTTAAGGGATATAATATATATGAGGGGCTATCAGGCGTTTCTGACCTTTTAATTAAATTCGGCGGTCATTCACTTGCTGCAGGTCTTAGTATAAATGCAGAAAATATAGATATATTCAGAGAAAAAATAAACGAAAATGCAAAGGAAATATTTGAAAAAGGAGATATATTCCCCTATATTAAAATAGATTGCGAACTAAAAGAGAATAATATTAACTTAAAATATACAGAAGATTTGAAAAAACTTGAACCGTTCGGGATGGGAAATCCCCAGCCATTATTTTTAATAAAAGATGCATTGGTAAAAGAATCTTTTTCATTTTCTTTAGGAAAACATATGCGTCTTAACCTTGTAAAAGAGGGTAAACCCTTAGAGGCTGTAGGGTTTAATATGGGTAGTTTTGCAAATTCTCTCTCGGCGGGGCAAAAAATTCATCTTCTATGCTTAGTTGAAATAAACGAATTTAGAGGAAATAAAAAAATTCAGGCAAAGGTTAAAGATATAAGAATAACTTAGCCGTAGGATAGCTTTCCGACGGATAGAAAGGTAAATTATGGAAGATATTTTATTTGATAAACTTATTGAAAAAATGGAAAAAGTGAATAAAAAGGTAAATAAGGAGTTTATTAAAAAAGCATTCTTCTTTGCCAAAGAGTCTCACGAAGGTCAGTTCAGGGTTTCGGGAGAGCCTTATTATGAGCATCCTGTTTCGGTTGCTATGATTTTAGTTGATTTGGGAATGGATGATGTTACAGTTGCTTCTGCCCTTTTGCATGATGTTTTAGAGGATACTGAAGTTACCCATGAGGAAATGGAAAAGAAATTCGGCAAAGAGGTTGTTGAACTTGTTGAAGGGGTAACAAAATTAGGTAAAATCCCCTATTCTTCAAAAGAAGAACAACAGATTGAAAATTTAAGAAAAATGTTTCTTGCTATGGCAAAGGATATAAGGGTTATTATTATAAAACTTGCCGACCGTCTTCATAATTTAAGAACCATGAAAAGTATGCCTGATATAAAAAGGCGTGAAAAAGCGCTTGAAACTATGGAAATTTACGCTCCCCTTGCCCACCGTCTTGGTATTTACAGTGTAAAGTGGGAAATAGAAGATATATCTTTAATGTATCTTGACCCTATCGGTTATAAGGATATTTCTTCCCAGATTGCGCAAAAAAGAGGAGAACGTTTAGAAGCACTTGAAGAAATAAAAAAGAATATAAAAGAAAAAATTGAGGAACTTGGAATAAGTGCGACTATTGACGGGCGTGTTAAACATTTTTACAGTATATACAGAAAAATGTTTACTAAAAACAGAACAATGGATTCAATATACGACCTGTTTGCTATCCGTGTTATAGTTGACTCAATCCCTGACTGTTACAGCGTTTTAGGTGTAGCGCATGAACTTTATAAACCAATGCCCGGAAGATTTAAGGACTATATTTCCATGCCTAAAAAGAATATGTACCAGTCCTTGCATTCTACACTTATAAGTTCTAACGGAACACCTTTTGAAATTCAGATAAGAACTTTTGATATGCATAAAACTGCTGAATACGGGGTTGCTGCCCACTGGAAATATAAAGAGGGCAAAGAATCAGCAAGTGAACTTGACAATAAACTTACATGGGTAAGACAGCTTTTAGAGATAGAAAAGGATAATGACAATCCGAAAGAATTTATAAGTAACTTAAAAATAGATTTGTTTTCTGACGAAGTTTTTGTATTCACACCTAAAGGAGATGTTATTTCTCTTCCTGCAGGTTCTACTGCTATTGACTTTGCCTTTGCCATTCACTCTCAGATTGGCTGGAAAATGGTAGGCGCAAAGGTAAACGGTAAAATCATACAACTTGAAACACCATTAAAAAACGGCGATGTGGTTGACATAATAACATCAAGTCATACAATGGGGCCAAGCAATGACTGGCTTAAGATTGCAAAAACCAGTCAGGCAAGAAATAAGATAAACGCCTGGTTTAAAAAGGAAAACAGAGAAGAAAATGTTCAAAAAGGAAAAGAACTTTTAGAAAAAGAATTTAAGAAAGTTAACCTCGATATTAATGAATTTACAAACCCCGAACTTCAGGGATTTGTGCTTAAAAAATTCTCTTTTAACCATATAGACGATTTTTACGCAACACTTGGGTTTGGCAGAATTTCTCTTGAAAAGGTTATGAACAGGGTAAAAGATTTTTTCGGTAAGAAAAATGTTGAATTTGATATTGAAAATATCGTTGCAAAACCTGTAAAGAAAGTAAGTAAAAACAATTCGGGCATTATCGTAAAAGGCATTGATAATTGTCTTATTAAGTTTGCAAAATGTTGCAGTCCTGTTCCAGGCGACGAAATTATAGGTTATATAACAAGAGGTCGTGGTGTGTCAATCCACCGCCACGACTGCTCAAGTATATTTAATATTGAAAAAACAGACGGAGATCGAAGCAGGCTTATCGAGGTAAGTTGGGCAGAAACAAATAAAGGAACTTACAACGCAGAACTTCTTATTACTGCTAATGACAGAACAGGTTTACTCGTAGATATCACCCTTGCCTTAAACGAACTTAAAATACCTTTAAGAGCCTTGAATGCGAAAACAACAAAGAATATGTTATGCTTAATTAATATAACTTTAGAGATTGATTCTTACGAAAAATTATCAAGAGCTATAACCCGAATTAAAGGCATAAAAGAAGTAATAGGAGTTTCGAGGACTAATAAGTAAAAATTTCCTATATCGGAAAAATAAAACGCATTTTTTTGTTAAAAAATATTTGAATATTTCCTTTAATATGGTATAATCATATATAGAGAGATTAAAAGAGGAGTTTTTAATATGAAATATTTATCTGTTAGTGAATTTGCAAAAAAATGGGGACTTTCTGATCGCAGTGTAAGAAAATACTGTGCGGACGGTAAAATTCATGGAGTTTTTTTGACGGGTAAAACATGGAATATTCCTGAAAACAGCGAAAAACCTCTTCGTTTAAAGCGAAAATCAACAAAACCGAAAACTCTTCTTGATATACTAAGAGATGAAAAGGAAAATCGTCTTTCGGGAGGAATTTATCATAAAGTTCAGATAGATTTGACATATAATTCAAATCATATAGAAGGAAGCCGTCTTACCCATGACCAGACAAGATATATTTTTGAAACTAATACCATCGGTATAACTGAAAAAAGCATAAATGTAGATGATATTTTAGAAACATCCAATCATTTTAAATGTATAGATTATATTATTGATACTGCTCATTATGAGATTACTCAAAAATATATAAAAGAACTTCACCGTATATTAAAAAGCGGTACGAGTGACAGTAGAAAAGATTGGTTTAAGGTGGGAGAATATAAAAAACTGCCCAACGAAGTAGGCGGTCTGGAAACAGTGTTGCCCGAAAATGTTCAAGAGGAAATAAAAAAACTTTTAGATTGCTATAATTCTAAAGAGGAAGTTACAATTTTTGATATTATTGACTTTCACGTGCGCTTTGAACGCATACATCCGTTCCAGGATGGTAACGGCCGTGTGGGCAGACTCATTATGTTTAAAGAGTGTCTTAAATATAATATTGTTCCGTTTATAATTGACGAGGAGAATAAGCTGTTTTACTACAGAGGATTAAAGGAATGGGATATCGAAAAAGGATATCTTAAAGATACAATTCTTCACTGTCAGGATAGATTTTTAGAAATACTAAAATATTTCAGACTTGATAAATCAGGGAGATATGATATACAATGAAATTAGTAATACAAAGAGTTAAAGAATCAAAAGTTGAGATAAACGGAAAAGTTAAAGGCGAAATTGGCAAAGGTTTAAATATCCTTTTGGGAGTTGCGCCTGATGATGATTTTTCGGATATAAAAAAAGCGGTTGACAAATGCGTTAATTTAAGAATATTTGAAGATGACGCGGGAAAAATGAATTTATCCTTACTTGATGTTAAAGGGGAAATACTTGTTATTTCCCAGTTTACTTTATATGCGGACATCAGAAAAGGAAGGCGCCCCTCTTTTACAGGTGCAGCTCTTCCCGACCAGGCAAAGAAACTGTATGAAGAATTTATAAAATATATAAAGGAAACAACAAATCTTAAGGTTGAAACAGGAGAATTTGGCGCCGATATGAAAGTAAGCATATTAAATGACGGACCTGTTACAATTATAATGGATAGTAAAGAATTAGCATAAGTGGTGCTGGTCCTGTATTGTAGGGGTCGGCCTCCCGGACGACCCGAATAAATTTATAAGAACATCACGAAATTCTAACAAACTAAAGTTTAAGAATTTCGGATAACCTTGTTGTGTTAAGGCACAATAAAAATATGCGGACAGTCGAGGACGCAATCGCTACGATTGAGGGCAAGAAACTTATAATTTTTCATAAAAACACTTGACTTTTTAAAAAAATGTAGTATAATAATAAAGGTCAGTAATGATTTTGCATTATGCTTTTAGCATTTTGCATTATATATGTGCAGGCGTGGCGGAACTGGCAGACGCGCTGGATTTAGGTTCCAGTGGGAAACCGTGCAGGTTCAATTCCTGTCGCCTGTACCAGAAAAAAGCATCGACAAATGTCGATGCTTTTTTTAATGAAATTTGCCTACGGCAAGTGAAATAGCTTTGCTATGAAATACACTTCGTGTATGAAATATGCCTTGCGGCTCGATATGTCGCTAACGCGACGAGATTCAGATAGTTCTCAAATACCTCATTTACAAACACTAAAGTATATGCTACAATAAAAAAGAGGTGTATTTTATGAAAAAAATTACCAACTGCGAATGTTGTAATAATTACATATATGACGATTATTTTGACTGTTATACTTGCGATGTTAATTTAGATGAAGATGAAATGTATAAATTTATGTCAGGCTCGTTTGACTCTTGTCCGTATTTTCAGAGTAATGACGAATATGAAATTGTAAGAAAACAGAATTGATTTCGGGGCTGTAAATGCAGGGACGACCTGTGTGCCGATTCGATAAAGAGAAAGGAACAAAATAAATATGAAAAAAATAAGGAAAATTAGTCTTTTACTTGTATTTTCAATAGTTTTAAGCTGTATTCCTTTTACAGCAGTTGCCCAAAGTGCCGGGCTATTTAATTTTTATAAAGTCAACCATTTTTTTGATGGTAAATTTGCAGATATTAACAGTTCAGACTGGTTTTATCCGTATGTATCTTATGCGTATGAGCAGGGATTGATGCAGGGTAACAGTAACACTACATTTAATCCTTACGGTGAGATTACACTTGCTGAAACAATTGCATTAGCATCAAGAATTCACAATATCTATAATGGCGGAGTAAATGTGTTTTCACCCTCCGACCCATGGTATAAATCTTATGTTGATTATGCACTTTATAATAACATTATTACAGGAAGGTATAACGATTATGAAGTAAGGCTTACAAGAGCAGAGTTTGCATCTATTTTATCAAGAGCACTCCCCTTATCTGAATATAACAGGATAAATAATATTGCTATGGGCTCACTTCCTGATGTTCATGAGCATAGTGAGTATGCTGATGAGATTTATATGCTTTATAATGCAGGTATTCTTTCAGGGAATGATAAGTATGGCACATTTGCGCCTTTTAGCAGTATTGAAAGATGTGAAGTTTCAACAATTATAACAAGGATGATTGATGTAACCTACAGGAAGAAAAACTCTTTCTATTCATCCTATAATTCAGGCGAAGAAGACAAAAGAGTAAAACTTAATGCAGAAGAAATTTCAAGAAAATGCGCTTCCTCGGTATTTTACATAGAAGTATATGGATTTAACGGACAGCCTATGAGTTTAGGAAGTGGATTTTTTATTACCGAAGACGGTGTTGCCGTTACCAATTACCATGTTGTTGCAAACGGATATAATTTTATTATAATGACAACTAACGGTAAAATCTATAAAGATATTAAAATTATTGATTTTGATAAGGATAATGATGTTGCTTTAATTAAAGTTGAGGGTGGACCTTTCCCTTATTTAAAAACTGAAAGCTACTCAAAGATTGCGCAGGGACAGACAGTTTTTGCAATCGGAAGTCCTGAGGGCTTATCCAACACATTGTCGCAAGGGATTATATCAAATACTTTAAGAAGAGTTGATGATATTGACTTTATTCAGATTTCAGTTCCTATAAGCAATGGAAGCAGTGGCGGAGCACTTATTAACGAATACGGAAATGTTATAGGTATAGTATCGGCAGGGATTGGGTCGGACGGCGATTTAAACCTTGCAGTACCTATAGATAAAGCTGAAAGGCTTGATATAAACTCCGAAGAAGATTATATAGTATGGGACGATGAATTTTATCCCGGATTTACAAGAGTGCTTGACTTTCAGCATTTCTCAAATATGATCCCTCTTGACAGTATATGCACCAAAATATCCGCTACCGAAGAGTACGATATGTATGAAGATAGCTACTCGGCTGATAATTTAAGAAATACTCTTGATTATTACACCAGGGCACTTGAAGAGTGTGGGATGAATCAGACCGTTTCAACAACCAGAAAAATCCAGTATGACACTTACGACGAACTTGTGCTTATTGAATTAGATTACGAAAGAGGTAAATTTACCGTTAAAGCCTTAAGAAAACCTCAGTATTATGATGAGGCAATGCTCCTTATGGATTTTGGATGGTATCTTGATATTCCAAAATCAAAAGGCCCTGAATTTGAGGATAGCTATGTGGTATATAAATATAAATGGTCTGATTATTTTTATAAAGATGAGTTTTTAGCACATCTTCTTGTTTACTTTGAACTTTTAAAGAATGATGGATTTGTATTTTTAGAAAGCGAGATTGATGGTGATATAACATACTATGTTTTCGAGGGTAATGATTACGGATTAGTGTTTGCTGTAACAGATAAAGGAGTCGGAATTGTTATAGATAAAT
Organism: Clostridia bacterium; assembly: GCA_045654005.1. Classification (GTDB taxonomy): domain Bacteria; phylum Bacillota; class Clostridia; order UMGS1840; family HGM11507; genus SIG450. The sequence goes on along the minus strand of JAZOMN010000007.1, from coordinate 278 downwards.
TATATTACGATTACGAATATGAAGAATAATATGGATAAATATACTTTAACCCGTTTTGATAATTTCTCCTGCACAGCGGATAAATGCACAGATAACTGTTGTATAGGCTGGGAAGTGGGACTTGATAAAAAGACATTGGAATTTTATAAAGACTTCCCATCTCATCTTAAAAACAACATAGATTTTAAAAATTCAAAGGTTAAAATGTGCGATGACGGTAGATGTCCGTTTTTAAATAAAGATAATCTTTGCGATATTATTATAAATTACGGTTATGA
>JAZOMN010000006.1:0-5070 GCA_045654005.1 Clostridia bacterium | reverse complement strand
TGGGCGACAAAGATGTTAACACAAGGTACATATAGCGGTTTTTTAATTGAATGGCTGGCAGACTGGGAAGTTTTTGACAGATTTTTTGCAGTTATTCTTGCTTTCGTCATAAATTATTCATGCTATTTTTCTGAAATATTCAGAGGCGGTATTGAATCTATATCAAAAGGCCAGTATGAAGCAGGGCATGTTCTTGGTATGACAAAAACACAAGTATTTATAAGAATAATATTTATGCAGGTTGTAAAACGTGTTGTTCCTCCTATGAGTAATGAAATTATAACTTTGGTTAAAGATACATCTTTAGCAAGAATAGTTATGGTATATGAACTTATATGGAATGCTCAGAAATTTGTTAAGTCTGACGGATTGCTTTGGCCTCTTTTCTATACAGGCGCATTCTATTTGCTTTTCTGCGGACTACTTACTTTATTGTTTTCTTATATTGAGAAAAAACTTAATTATTATAACTAATAATCATTTATCAGGAGAAAATTTATGTCAATGTTGATAGCAAAAAACATATATAAAAGTTTTGGTAAACTTGAGGTCATCAAAGGAATTGATGTTGAGGTAAAACAAGGGGAAGTTGTTGCTATAATCGGTCCTTCGGGGTCAGGCAAAAGTACCTTTTTAAGATGCCTTAACAAACTCGAAAAAGTTGATAACGGTACAATTATTGTTGATGGCGAAACTGTTTGCGAAAACGGTGTATATAAAAGTGATAAAGAACTTAGAAACACGCTTAAAAAAATGGGAATGGTTTTTCAGAATTTCAATCTTTTTCCTCAACTTTCTGTTTTACAAAATATTATAGAAGCACCTATTCTTGTTAACAAAGAAGATAGGGAAGAAGCGACCAAAAAGGCTAAAAAACTTTTAGACAGTGTGGGACTTTTATCTAAAATAGATTCGTATCCATCTTTATTATCAGGGGGGCAACAGCAAAGAGTTGCAATAGCACGTGCATTAGCAATGAACCCGAAACTTATGCTGTTTGATGAGCCTACAAGTGCGCTTGACCCTGAACTTACGGGAGAAGTTTTAAATGTTATGACCAAACTTGCAAAAGAACAGAATACAATGCTTGTTGTTACTCATGAAATTGCTTTTGCAAGAGAAGTTGCAACAAGGGTTATATTTATGGACGGAGGAAATATTATAGAAGAAGGAACACCGTCAGAGGTTATTGATAATCCTAAAAATGAAAGAACAAAACAATTTTTGAAAAGAGTAACTTAATATATTCACCTTCATATATTGAAATATGGAGGTGTTTTTTTATGTTATCAGATTTTTTTGTCGGAATCTTTCTAAGTTTTTTTGCAATTTATGGATTGGTTCAGACAATACTTAATGTTTTTACATACATAGGGGAAAGAAGAGTTTTAAAGGACAAAAAAGTATATACTGTTGCTTTTGTAAAAAACGATAGTGACAGAATTGAAGGAATTGCCAATTCATTGCTTTTAAAAGTACTAAAAGATGATAACGGAGCTTATGACAACAGGGTAGGAATAGTTGATTTAGGGTCAACCGATAATACTTCTGAAATACTTACCATTTTAAAACGAGATAAACCCCATTTAAACATTTATACAAAAGATGAATTTTTAAAAGAGATTGATAACATAAATTAAATGAGTAATATTAAAAAAACTAAATGCATTTCATATCTTTAAATATTATGAGATGCATTTAGTTTTATATCATTTCTTTTTAGATTTGTAAAACAGAATAAAATATATTATTTTAAACATATTGTGTTTTAGTAAAAAAAGATAAATTTTTTGTTTCTTATTTAATATTTTCGATTTATCAAAAGTTAATTCCTGATAAAATAAAGATTCTTTTATATCTTTAATTTTGTTTATAATTCTTCTTTTGCTTATTGTTTCTATATAGTCAGTTAAATGTAATAAAGAATCAATTATTATGTTTATTTTTAAATAATAAAACTCTTTTTCCAAATCTGTTTTTTTACTTAATATAGTATATAAATTGTTGCAGTACGTAACTTTATTTTCGTAAAAATCAGTTTCGAAAAGGATAGGGCTTAATCTGTAATAATATAGATACTCATTTTTTAAATAAATAATTCTTTCGCTGTTAAAAAGTGCTGATATTGTTATCAAATCAGAAATATCATTTATAGAATGCCTTGAATATACTCTTAAAGCAGATTTTAAAAGTTCTGCTTTAAACATTTTTGCCCAATGTTTTGTACTTATAACAGGACTATATGTATTTAAAGATGTGTTTAGCATTTTTGGAATAATATCTTTTTGTATTCTGTCTTTCTCATATTTTCCGCTTTCAAGGGAAGAAATATGTGTTCTTAAATTTCTTGTACCGTCATGTTTGACATAGTCGCAAAAAACTAAATCTGCGTTATTCATAACAATCGCATTGTACATTCTTTCCAAATAAAATCTATCTAAAAAATCATCACTGTCAACTATTGTAATTAATTCGCCCTGCGCTTTTTTTATGCCTGTTTTAATAGCACTTGACAAGCCTTCGTTGCGGCGTATATGAACGGCAGAAATTCTTAAGTCTTTCATAGTATATTCATCACAAATCATACTGCTTTTATCAGTCGAGCCGTCATCTATAAGTATAATTTCATAGTCTTTATAATTTTGATTTAGTATTGAATCTATGCATTTATAAATGCTTTTTTCAGCATTATAAACAGGGACTATAACACTGATTTTCATATGTTAATTCTCCTTTTTGCTTAATTTAATTTAATTTTAACACAATATAAAAAAATCTTCAACATTTTTAACAAATAAATTAAGTTTTATATATTGAAAAATAATAAAATAAATGTTATAATATCTTTATAATTTATATAATGGAGAGGTATTATGGAGTTTTTAAAAAAAGTAAACAAAATTTCAGGCATTTTAGCCTGCGTAACGACTATTTTAACAAATTTTTTGCTTCTTAGCATAGGTACAGGTATGATAAGATTAGAGTTTTATTATGTAACTCAGGTTCTTGTTCCATGCCTTATTTCTAAAATATTTTTAATTATCTGGTGCTTATATTTTGCATTCGGATATGAATACGACAAAGCAACGAGAACGTTTTCAAAGTATCTTATACCTTTTGTATTTGTGAGTATAATTGTGCTCATTTTTGACAAAGACATTGCTTATTACTTGTTATTCCAGTCTGTTTCTACTTTACTTGTACTTATTTTAATATCAAGTATTATAAATCAGAAGAGATTTGCATTAAGAGAAAAAAAATATGCAGATAAATTATATCAGTTAGATGTTTTAATCCGTATTTGTATTGTACTTGTTATAATTCTTGTTGGTTTAAGTATTCAAATTGCTGTTGAATCTCAATCCAATGAGTATAATATAACTCTTCTGGTTTCAACTATGGTATCACAGGTTTTTGTTATTATAGGTATCTTCTGCGTTGAAACTGCTGAAAAGAAATTTGAACAAGCATTAGTTGAAGGTGAAAATCCTATGATGTCAATTAATGAAAACGGAGAACTTAAAAATGAAGATTAGTATCGCCGGTATCAATATTGATGTTCAAGGTGCAGTTTACGACTATTTCAAATACAGAGTAAGAAATTATATTATTCCTGATGATTCATGCTGTAGCGTTAAAATATTATGTGAAGAAAATAATTCTATTCCTATTCCGCAGTGCAATGTTATAAAAAAAGAAAATTTCAGGATATACGGAGAAACTGCTGACTGTTATTACCAGTATGATATTTTAAAAGAAAACGAATGTTCTGCAATAATCGCTTCTGATAAATCCTGGACAAATATTAAATGCTCCCTTATGGATGTGGAAGATTTAGGTGGCGCATCATTGAATATAAGGCAGTTTAATATGATTGGGTTTGTTATTAAATATATAATGCTTAATTCATACGGAATGTCGCTTCATTCTTCTTCGTTATCATATAAAAATAACGGTGTGATGTTTTCTGCAGATTCCGGTACAGGTAAATCAACTCATACAAGGCTGTGGAAAAAAGTTTTTGATGATGTAATTATTGTTAATGACGATATGCCTGTAATTAAAAAAGTTAATGATATATGGCATTTGTTTGGATGCCCGTGGAGTGGAAAAAGCGAAATTAACACTAATGTATCTGTTCCTCTTAAAGCATTGGTTTTTCTTGAGAGAGGCAGCGTTAACGAAATTGAAAGAATATATGCTCCTGATTGTGTTTTAAGAATTATAAAACAGACTTTTTTACCGGCATATAAAGAACTTGCCGGCAAAGTTATGGGAAATATTTCAAAATTAGTAGAAGATGTTCCGATATACAGGTTAAGATGTACAATATCGGATGAAGCACCAAAAGTTGTCAAAAAAGAATTAAATTTGTTATAATAAAGGAGAATAAAATGAAAATTAAAGATTCATTTATATTAAGTGAAATAGGCGGAAGTTATATTGTCATTCCTACAGGTACAGATACTGTTGATTTAAATGGTATGATAACTCTTAATGAAACAGGAAATTTTATGTGGAATAAACTTCAGAATGATATTTCCAAAGATGAGTTAATAGAAGAATTCTTAAAAGAATATGATGTTGAAAGAGAAATTGTCAGTGCTGATATTGATGAATTTATTGAAAAATTAAGAACAATAGGAGCAATTTGTGAATAATAGAATTTTTAAAACTACAAAAGAATTAACTCCATTTATCAAAGAAATGATAAATAAAGATAAACAGGTTAATTTGACAGTGACGGGGAACAGTATGTTCCCTTTGTTTTCTCATTTAAGAGATTCTGTAACCGTAAGAAAATCTGAGGATTATAAAAAGTACGATATAATTCTTTATGTTAGAAAAAATGGAGATCTTGTTTTACATAGAATAGTAAAAGTGAAAAATAACGAATTTTACCTATGTGGAGATAATCAGTCTCTTATTGAGTATCCGATATATCCTGATCAGGTAATAGGAAAAGTTGTTTCTTTTACCAGAAAAGATAAAAGCTATGTTTTTAATTCTTTTATAAGTATGCTATATGCAAGAATGTGGGTTTTATGCCTTAAAATAAGAAGACCTGTG
>JAZOMN010000005.1:0-7241 GCA_045654005.1 Clostridia bacterium | reverse complement strand
GGGAACAGTGGCATTCTGAACAACTGAATTAATAAGTCCTGCACCACCGCGGGGAATAAGAACATCGATGTATTTGTTTAATTTCATCATCGCTGTGGACACTTCTCTTGAAGTGTTGTCGATAAGCTGTACAGCCGCTTTCGGAAGACCTGATGCTTCTAAAGTTTCAGAGAATATCTCAGCGATGGCAATATTTGAATTTATCGCTTCTTTTCCGCCTTTTAAAATTGTTGCATTTGAAGTTTTTAAGCATAAAAGAGCCGCATCAACAGTAACATTAGGGCGCGCTTCATAAATTATCCCTACAACACCCATAGGCACTCGTTTTTTACCGATTTTAAGACCGTTAGGCCTTTCCCACATTGAGATAACCTCTCCAACAGGGTCTTTTAAACCTAAAAGATTGTTTGCACCCTCAATCATATCGTCTATTCTCTCACTTGTCAAAGTAAGCCTGTCAATCATAGTATCTTTCATACCTGAGATACGTGCATTCTCAACATCTTTTTTATTTTCTTTAAGGATATAATCTTTGCATCGTAAAAGTGCAGACATTATATTTTTTATTATTTCATCTTTTTTACTTTTTCCTATACTCTTTAAAAAGGCTGACGCTTCTTTTGCGGCTTTGCCTTTTTTGATAAGTTCTTCTGTCATTTTGATTCTCCTTTAAAAATAGTTCCTATTTCTGCACCTTCTAATATTTCATAGATAATATGAGGGTCGCTTCCGTTTGCTATTATAACATCGCAACCGTTTTTAGTTGCCATTTTAGCGGCTGAAATTTTTGTAGTCATTCCGCCTGTACCTCGATTGCTCCCCGCCCCTGATGCCATATTTTCTATGCTTTCATCTATAACATTTACTGTTCTTATAATTTTAGCATCAGAATATTCTCTCGGATTTTTATCATACAAACCATCAATATCTGATAAAATAATCAAAGTATCAGCATTTATAAGCTGTGATACTATTGCTGATAAGGTATCATTATCCCCGAATTTAATTTCATCTATTGATATGGAATCGTTTTCATTAACGATAGGAATAATCCCCTTTTCTAAGAGCACATCAAAAGTATTTATTATATTCTCATTTCTTTCTTTATCTGTTAAAACATCTTTAGTTAAAAGAATTTGTGCAACAACTGAGCCGTATTCTGCAAACAACCTGTCGTAAATACTCATAAGTTCACACTGACCGACTGCTGCAATGGCTTGCTTTTCTTTAACTGACTGAGGTCTATCGGTCATCCCCAATTTTGACATACCGACACCAATAGCACCTGAAGAAACCAAGACAACCTTTTTCCCTGAATTTTTCAAATCAGAAATTATCCTTGATAATTTATCAAGCCTTTGAAGATTTAATTTCCCTGTATCGTATGTAAGAGTGCTTGTTCCAACTTTAATTACTATTACATCTGAATTTATATCCCTTAAATTCATCCATATCCCTCAATTCTCACTTTAGCAATATAATATAATATTTTACATCAAAAATTCAATATTTTCAAGGGTTTAATATGTTTTTAGCAAGTTTTTTTATAATTTTTAAAAATAATGATTGATTATAAAAAAGAAATGTGATATAATTTAGTAGTTGTAATTATTTGCGCCCGTACCTCAGCTGGATAGAGGACTCGGCTACGAACCGAGGCGCCGGGGGTTCGAATCCCTCCGGGCGCGCCAAAAAGAAAGCCACTCTTTTGAGTGGTTTTCTTTTTATTTTGTGCTCACGTGAGGGATTCGAAGCCTGGGAGGGCATCGAGCGTTAAGAAAACAGTCCGGGGAACTGTTTTTAGCGATGATGGTGCAAGACGGGTACTGTAAACTTGTTTACGGTCGTTCTTGCAGGGTAAGATGCGAAGCAGCTGTTCCCCTCCGGGCGCGCCAAAAAGAAAGCCACTCTTTTGAGTGGTTTTCTTTTTGTATTTGTGTCCTTAGACACAACATCATTACGAGTGAAATCGAGTACATCTTTTGACCGTTTGCGGTCAACATCATTCCGATGAAAGCGGACACAAAATGATGTATTACTTCGCAATAATGATGTTATCTTTGATAAATGATGTGATACTTCGTATCAATGATGTTACACCTACGGCGTAAATGAAGTCACACTGCGTGCAATCAGCACATTTAAAGGCATATTTTTTTGCATTTTTTTAAGAAAAACATTTCATAATCCGTAGGATTATTTCATATCAACCGAGTTGATATTTCATTAAGAAGCTCCTTATTTTCATTTGTCCTGACATATTTTTTATATATTTTACCATAATATATATACAACAACCAAGGAGGTTCAAACAAATGAAAATAGCATTTTATGACACAAAACCGTACGACAGGTCATCATTTGATAAATACAAAGACAAGTACGGAATTTCTTTTAAATATTTTGAAACAAAGTTAAACGAAGATACTGCAGAACTTGCAAAAGGGTTTGACGGAGTTTGTGTATTCGTAAACGACACGGTAAATGCCGAAGTAATTGATACACTTTACAACATGGGAGTTAAACAACTTTACTTAAGATGTTCAGGATTTAATAATATAGATATAAAACACGCACAGGGAAAACTTAATATTATGAGAGTGCCAGCCTATTCTCCCTATGCTGTTGCAGAACACGCAATTGCTCTTTTACTAACGCTCGTACGAAGAACTCACAAAGGATATATCCGTTCAAGAGATTTTAATTTCAGCCTTAACGGCTTAACAGGTTTTGATTTATATAATAAAACTGTAGGCGTTATCGGCACGGGAAGAATCGGCGAAGTTTTTATAAACATTTGCCGTGGCTTTGGAATGAAAGTTTTGGCATACGATAAATATCCAAAAAAAGAACTTGATAACGGCGACAGTATCCGTTATGTTGATATGGAAACTTTGTTTAAATCGAGTGATATAATTTCTCTTCACTGCCCTCTTACCGAAGAAACCCGATATATGATAAACGAAAATTCACTTAAAAAAATTAAAAAGGGAGTCATAATAATAAACACATCAAGAGGTGCACTTATTGATACAGAGGCACTGCTTAATGGAATAAAATTAAGAAAAATAGGTGGCGCGTGCCTTGATGTATATGAAGAAGAATCAGACTTTTTCTTTGAAGATAATTCAGGGCATATTATGGATGACGATATTCTTGCAAGGCTTATATCAATGCCAAATGTAATCTTAACATCGCATCAGGCATTTCTTACTGAAGAAGCACTTGAAAACATCGCAAAAACAACGCTTGAAAACATCGCCTCTTTTTCGAAAAACAGATCTTGCACTAATGAAATTTCTTATAAAAGTGGATTGATTTAATATCACACTTTTTTACCTCCTTTTATATAATAAATATAGGAGGTGCATCATGGATGAACTTGTCTTAATGGCGTTTGCGGCAACCTTGGGCACTTGGTTTGTTACTGCGCTTGGTGCTGCAACCGTTATTTTTTTTAAGACTCCGAGTAAGAGGATACTTAATCTTATGCTTGGTTTTGCATCAGGAGTTATGATTGCGGCAAGTTTCTGGTCTTTACTGTCTCCCGCCATTTCCCGTGCAGAAGTTTCTTCTTCCCTGCCCGCCTATCTTGTTGTGACTATCGGTTTTTTATTCGGCGCAGTATTTATGTGGCTCTCTGATAAAATTGTTTCTTATTCCATAAAGAGAGCAAATTTGCCCGATAATAACCGCAATGAGAAAATGGGAAGAATTATTATGCTTATTCTTTCAATTACGCTCCATAATATTCCTGAAGGTCTTGCAGTGGGTGTGGCTTTCGGTGCTCTAAAAAACACAGGGTACAGTTTAGAAAGTCTTATGGGGGCTATTACGATTGCAATAGGAATAGGTTTGCAAAATTTCCCTGAGGGTGCGGCGGTTTCTGTACCTCTTAGAAGAGAGGGATATTCAAGAAAGAAGAGTTTCTTATACGGTCAGGCATCAGGAATGGTAGAGCCGATAGCAGGAGTAGTCGGTGCCGTACTTGTCGTTTATATAGAAATGATATTGCCTTATGCTCTTTCGTTTGCAGCAGGTGCAATGATTTTAGTAGCAGTTCACGAACTTATTCCCGAATGTCAGAAAGGAAATACAGACCAACCGTATTTTTCTACTATGGGTATAATTTTAGGATTTGCTTCAATGATGTTATTAGATGTTATGTTAGGATAATAGAGGATTATAGGGGATGTTAAAAAAGGGCGATGTTTTTTTAAACATCACCCTTTTATTGTAACTGGCAAAACAAGGTTCTCATATTTAACTTTATCTTTCTATAAGTCCGTACTTAACTTTTATTCTTTCTATCTTTTCTATCATAGGCTCGGATATAAACCAAAGGAAAAATGCTGTTCCGAGTGCATGAATTAAATCAAATGGTATTCCCATAATATAGGCAGATTTAATCATATCCCATGTAATTTTGCTCTGCCACATAATGACAGATGAAGGATTCATAATTCCGCCATAGATAATAAAGGTTGCTAAAAATCCGAAGATACAAAGCGAGGCTTTAGTCTTTCGGAGGAAACCCTTTTTAAAAAGTATTCCTGCAATAAAACCTATAATTCCAAAGGCAAACATTTGCCACGGTGTCCACGGTCCTTGTCCAAAGAAAAAGTTTGAAACAAATCCGGTAACTGCACCTACCAAAAATCCCGTTTCGCCACCAAAAGCTACACCTGCAATTATTACAAGTGCAACAACAGGTTTGAATTGAGGGAGCATAAAGAACGCCGCCCTGCCTGCAACTGCAATAGCACAAAGTACACTTATCACGATAAGTTCTCTTGCCTTGGGCTTTCTTGATTCAAATACCATACAAAACGGCATCATTGTTTCAAGGATAATGAGAAGGCTTATAAAATAATACTTTCTGTCCCCAAAAAATAAATTGCCGATATAAATGGTAAGCGGAATTAATAGCAGTATCAGAAATGCTGCAAGGAGTGTTCGTTTTGTCAGTTTTCTGTCTGATTCAGGAACTTGTATTACTTCGATTCCAATATCTCTTTGTGGGAAGAAACAAAAACAACTAATTGCAATTTCAATTACTGCGATTATCTGTAAAGTGTCAAGCCCTAAAAAGATTACATTTGAAAATCCTAATATATCAATGTCAGTTATAAAGGATAATGATGTCAGTGCAAAAAGCAAGGCAAAGATACTGCCGATAATAATTCTTGCAGGAGTCAGCTTTTGTACTTTCTCTTTTTGTTGCTTGATTTCGCTTTGAGCCTTATGTAATTCTACACGCCGTGATTGTCTTTCTTTCTTTTCTATTTTACCGCCACAAGCAAGGATAATATCTTCTGCCAAAACCGCATCAGGTAGTCTTGTTCTTGCCATACGGTTTGCTGATGTGGTATAAAAATTCTTACCCTTGAAAAAATCTCTCGGTGTATCAATAGATGTTATGCTTCCGTCAAATACAAGAGCACATCTATCGGCATATTCCGCACAGAACTCTATATCGTGAGATACCATAAGAACTGTAACACCGTTTGCTTTCAAGTCTAAAAGAATATCTGCAAATTCTTCTTTGAAATGTGCATCCATTCCTTTTGTCGGCTCGTCAAGAAGAAGTATTTCAGGTTCCATAAGAAGAATTTTTGCAAGTGCTGCCCTTTGCTGTTCACCGCCGGATAAATCATACGGATGTGAGTCTAAAAGATTTTCAATTCTGCAAAGAACGGATATGTTATGTACCTTTTGCTCTTTTTCTTCTTTGGTAATTTTCTTATCAGAAAGTATTTCCATCAAATCAAGATAAACGGTTTTCTTAACAAACACACTTTGCGGATTCTGCGGAAGAACACCGAGCAGTCCGTCATATAAGCTCTTGATTTTAGAAATACTTTGTCCTTTTATCAGGACATCGCCTCGGTATGGGGTATTAAGACCTGATATAAGGGAAAGTGTAGTTGTCTTTCCGGTGCCGTTACCGCCTACAAGACAAACCAATTCACCCTTATGTATACTTAAATTAAATCCCTTCACGACATCAGGTAGTTCCTTTTCGTATCGGAAATACGCATCTTTAATTTCTATTACAGCGTCAATATTATCTTGTGTTTTATCTTTTGGAATAATATCCGTATTCAATACATTTTTCTTTGCATATTCTTCAAGCCATGTTCTGCCTTCTCTGACCGTCAGAGGACAAGACAAAGTATTTACCACTTCACCGTGAACTCTCATAGGAGTTGGAAGTGCTTTATACATATCGTGATTTTTCTCTTTCAAAATTTTACCGACCTCTTCAGGTGTACTATCTGCAATGATTTTGCCACCGTCCATAACGATAACACGGTCTGCCATCGGGAAAGCATCTTCCAAACGATGCTCGGTTAGAATAACGGTTGTGCCAAGCTCACGGTTTATCTTTTCTAAAGTTTTCAAAAACCCACCTGCAGCAATTGGATCAAGCAGACTTGTAGGCTCGTCAAGTATCAAAACTGATGGTTGCATTACCATAATAGATGCAAGGTTTAAAAGTTGTTTCTGACCGCCTGAAAGTTCGGTTACTTTCTTGTAAAACCAAGTTTGTATGCCAAAAAATGATGCCATTTCAGAAACTCTTGTTCTTATTTCAGTTTGTTTGTATCCAAGACTCTCTAAACCAAACGCAAGCTCGTGCCATACCTTGTCGGTTACAATCTGATTATCGGGATTTTGCATCACAAAGCCAATGCCTGATGCTTGTTCTTTGATATCATAGTCCGCAAGAGGTTTACCATTAAACCAAACATTTCCGCTTATTTCACCATATGGTGCAAGGGATGATTTTAATAATCTTAAAAGTGTAGTTTTACCGCAACCCGATTTACCGCAAAGGAGAACAAATTCGCCTTGATTTACTGTAAAGTTTATATCTGTAAGCGATTTTTCCTTTCTATTCGGATAAGTAAAACTTAAATTTTCGACCTTAAAACTTTCCATTTTCTCACCTCCCACAGTTCAATTATTATAGGACAAATACAAAGTAATAAATATGCCACGAACACGCTTATACCAAATACAGAAACTTCTGCCATTTTCATAGATGGGAAGAATCTGAAATACATTCCTCCCATTAAATTTCCCACAAATGTATATATACCTAAAAGCAAAATACAAATTAGTGCTTTTTTGTCTCTCTTATCAAATGTAAATATTGAAAATGCCGTTCTTCCCGCTATTCCGTAACCACGGGATTTCATACTATCTGCAGTTTCAATGGCGTTTTCAAGCGACCA
>JAZOMN010000004.1:0-10080 GCA_045654005.1 Clostridia bacterium | reverse complement strand
TATATGGATAAGCACGGATATGAAACAATTGACGATTTCTGCGGAAAAATTGTACCTGAACTTAAAACTGCTCCGGAACTTACAATTTATGACGGATATGCTCAGATTAAAAATCCTAACCTTTCAGGTCCTTGTAAAGCGGCTTGTCCTTTACACGTTCCTGTTCAGGCTTATGTTTCAAAAATTGCCAAAGGGGAATTTAGAGAAGCGTATGATCTTATTACCTCTAAAGGGGCATTACAGGGAGCATGTGCTTATGTTTGTGCGCACCCTTGTGAAGATGCCTGCGTAAGAGGCGAAGGCGGAGAACCTGTTAAAATCCGTGAACTTAAAAAATTCGTTCTTGATATGGCAAGAAAAGAAGGCTGGGAAAAGAAAGAAGAATCAAAAGAAAGAAACGGAAAAAAAGTTGCTGTTATCGGTTCAGGCCCTATGGGATTATCATCAGCAGGCGACCTTGTAAGAGCAGGATATGAGGTTACAGTTTTTGAAAAAGAAGAAAATATCGGCGGTTCGCTTTTAATGATGGTAAAAAGCGGAAGACTTCCTGAAAACATTTTAGCAGAAATAATTTCCGACCTTGAAGAAAAAGGCGTTAAATTTGAAACAGGAAAAGAAGTATGCGAAAAATGCGTATCAGAATTTGATTCTTATATCAAAGCATATATTCCTTCCGAAAAAAGCGTAAAAGAAAATGTTAAATGCGGTTATTCTTTAATTATGGGCGAAGATACTTTAGTTAATGGCAAAGATGTTGTTATTGCAGGAAAGAGCCTTGATGTATTTGATATGGCACTTTACTCACTTTCAAATGGTGCAAAATCAGTTATAATCGCAGGAAACGGTATCAGTGAATCAAGAAGCATAGTAAAAGAACTTATAAAAGAAGCAACAGATAAAGGTGCTAAATTTGTAAATAATCTTACATTTATAGAAAAATGCGGTAATGTTGCTAAATTTAAAGGTGCAATCGGCGAAGAAATAGCTATCGCATGTGATGATATTTATGACGGCGATTCATGGTCTAAGAATGCAACTATTGTTGCTGCATGTGCAAAAGGTGTTAATGAAGCGGCAAGAGTTGACAAGGAAATAATGGGAGAAAATGCTGTTCTTACAGGTGTAGAAAGTGTTACTGCCGTTAAGAAAGATAACGTTTTATCAAGAAACGGATATATCGGCGATACTAAAAAAGCTGAAGCAGTTATTTCAACCAAAGATGAAGCAATAAAAGAAGCAAGCCGTTGCTTAAAATGCGGATGCGGAGAAGGTTGTCAGTTATGTAAAACAATCTGTTCTGAATTTGCTATCTATAATCCAAAAATGGATAAAATTGAAATTCACGGCGATGAATGTGTAGCATGTGGAATGTGCTTTAACAGATGCCCTAATAAGAACATCGAAATGGTTAACACAGGGGTTAAAGTTTAATTCGAAATTCGAAGTGCGAAATGCGAAATGAATTATTTTAAATGTAGGGGCGGTGGCAGGCATCGCCCCCTATGTTTTATGAGGACAATAAAATGTTTAATAAAATAATAGACAATTTCAAAAATTTCTTTCAAAGTGAGAACAGGCATAGGCTTTTTAAGATATGTATTCCAGCACTTGTTATAGTTGCTATCTTTACGCTTATGTCTTTTTTTCCTATGTATATGAGTATAAAAGATACAAAGGAAAACAGCAGTAAACTTATTATAGATACTGCTATAAAATCGTTAAATGATATTTTTAAAAACATTGATAATACCTATAAAACCATTGAAAATGAAATTGATAAAGAAGTTCTGTACGGAGAAAACGGAATTATAAATTACCAAAGCGAGCCTGTAACACACCTTGTTGATTCGATGAAATCGGTGATTGTAACAAATAACTATATTGAAGAAATAGTTATACTTAAGAAAAATGAAGATTTAGTTCTTACAACACAGGGTGTAATGGCAAAAAGAGACTTTTTTAACAAAAACTATGTAAGTGAAGTTTATGGTGCAAACTTTTTTGATAACCTTGCAACAGATTATCAGAATGTTAAAATAATACCGTCCGTATCATATAAGAATATGGAAAAATACCCTGCGGAAGACCCGAAAAATCTTATGGTATGTGTAAAAAGGCATGTGGAAAATAATACAAATATGCTTCTTTTCATTTCCCACGATAAGTTTGTTAAATCTTCTAATTTAAGTCTTCTCGGGGAAGATATAAATTTTAAAATATATGATTATAATGACTCGGTTATCTATTCAAATTCAGACAGCGAGTATATGATAAATACTATAAATGTGTCAGAAGATTTTAAAGAACAGGTCATAAATTTAGGCTTTAAGAAATATTATATTTCAAAATCTTCGTATAACTATTACTACTATGTTGCAGAAGTAAAAGACAATAATCTTTTGGTATTTATTTTGTCGTTTGTTTTGCTTATTGCAGGGTTTATTTTGGGCGCAGTATTTTTAATGAAATCAGTATATAAGATTGATACAGGTATTTCCCCTGTGTTCTCATTTTTAGGCATTGAAAATAGCGAAGGCGTTTTTTCGGATATAAAAGAAAAAATAGAAGCGTATAAAGAGGAACATTCGGGGGATTCTTTAAACGCTGACATAATGAGCGAAGAAATTAAAAGCAGTATTTTCTTAAAAACAGTTACCTCAAGTTCTTTTTACTCACGATTTAAAAAGACGGTTGACTCGGTTTTTTCGGATATATTAAAAAACGATTGTTTCTTTATGCTCTCTTTAGAGATTATAAGAGAAAATTTAAAACTGCCAAAATATGAATTTATAAAAACGGAAGAATTTTTAACTGAAAACGGATTAAACTTTATCTTAATCGAAGAAAAATCAAGAAAGTTTATCTATGTTATAGGATGCGATAAGGGAACTTATAAGGAAATCGCGCAAAAATTCAATGATGTTCTTTCGGATATAAGAAACAATAATATAGAACTACTTGCTTCTTACAGCAGAGAGTATTCCAATCTTGGAAATTTATATGAAGCATATCACGATATAAATATTTCAAGAGGTTACAGAGGGATAGACGATAAAATATCTTTTCTTTCTTATGACGATATAGAGTACGGAAGCCGTATATATCTTCCGCCTAATTTCAAAGAGGAACTTGCAGGAAAGATAATGGCAAAAGAAGAAACTTTAGCCAGAAAATATATAAAAGAAATATTTGAAGAAAATATAAAAAATAATATTCCTCTTTCCAAATTTGAATTTATGTTAAGGCAAATGTTAAGTACGGTTATTGATACCTTGTCGGTAAATAAAAAAAGTAATTCGGATATGTATCAGTTGGAGCAGGTTTTCTTAGGCGGTATCGAACAGTTGAAGGAAAACCATGATGTATATGGAGTAATGAACAGTTTTATAAACCTTGTTCATCTTAGTATAAATATGTATGATACTAAAAAAAGCAGTTTGAACCGTGCAGAAATAATAAAATATATAAACTCAAATTATAAAAAAGATTTGTATTTAGAGAAAATCGCTATAGAGTTTAATACTACCCCTAAATATTTCTCAAATTACTTTAAAAAGGAATTTTCGTTAGGGTTCAGCGAGTACCTTGCAAATCTTCGTATTTCGCATGCTAAGAAACTACTTGCAGAAACGGATAAATCGTTAAGTGAAGTAAGCGAAGAGGTGGGATATTTAAATCAGGCAACCTTTGCCGCAGCATTTAAGAAAGTTACAGGCCTTCCTCCTGGCAGATACAGAGAAATAAACAATCAGTAAAAAACGGCGAAAGCCGTTTTTTTAATAATCATTAAAATTATATATAAAATAGTCAGATTGCGAATTTACTTTTCTATTTTTAAGTGATATTATTTTTCATATAAATGTATTTTTGAAAGGAGAAAATATATGAAAAAAACAGTAAAATTTATATCTTTGGCATTATCACTTATTATGATGTGTTCATTCCTCTCTGCTTGCGGGCAAAATAATACGAATGTAGATTTCGAAATCGCATCAAAAGAAGAACTTGACCCTGCAAAAATAGGCGATTATAGCACACTTAAATTACCGATTGATAAAAACGGTACAAAAATTGAAGTTATGTGTAATACCGATGTAACAAGTAATAATGACAGTGTTGTTATAAAAGAATTAAGAAGAAGAACAGGACTTGATGTTCAGATTCTTGCAGTTCCAGCTGCTACATATTCTCAGAAAGCAAAGGTAATCATTGCATCTCAGGACCAGATGCCTGACTTGATGTATATGGGTACCTTCACAATTGCTGACACAAACGATTTCGGTGGTCAGGGTGCTTTTGCGAATGTTCTTGAATATAAAAACGATCTTCCTAATTTCAAGAAAATATATATTGACGAAGCAAAGGAAAGAAAAATCGAAGGTGGCCTTAAAAACTTAATGGACGCTGAAGGCAGACTTTTTGTGTTCCCTACTTATGACATCAACCGTGATGTTAACCATGGTATGTTATACAGAAAAGATATTTTTGATAAGCATGGTATCGAAATGTGGACAGATCAGGAAAGCTTCCTTAATGTTCTAAGAGAGCTTAAGAAGCTATATCCTTCTTCAACACCATTTGTATCAAAAACAAACACAACTATTATAAGAGACTTAGGCTATAGCTGGGGTCTTAACGGATTTAAACCATATTATGACGAAGAAACAGGAAAATGGAAATATTCCTGCACAGACGCAAAATATAAAGAAGTTCTTGACTTTATAAAAACTATGTATAGAGAAGGTCTTTTAGACCCTGAATTTATAACAACTACTCAGGCTGCATGGACCCAGAAGATGACACAGCGCGACAAAGCGTTTGTTACATGGGACTGGATAGACAGAATGGATATGTTCAAAGAGCAGACAAAAGAAACTATTCCTGAATACGATTTAAGATACGGATATCCTGTAGGCGGAAAAGTTATCACTCTTGCAAGAACAGGTACTGGCGTTGCCGCTAAAAAAGGCAAAAACGAGCTTTTAGCTCTTAAACTTTGCGACTATCTTCTTTCTGACTCAGGTGCCCAGCTTATGTCAATGGGTATTGAGGGCGTTACATATAACCTAAGAGAAGATGGAAAAGCAGAATATGTAGGTCACGAAGGCGAAATTGGTGTAACAACAACAGAACTTGAAGCAGATTTCGGGCTATGTATCCCTGGCTTCTACAGAAGATTTGACAGAAGATGTGCATACTACGACTTTACCGAAAGAAAACAGGAAGCACAAGATTTAATGAACAATAAGCCGGGCGGAGGATTTATGCCATACGACCCTGAAGTTTCATTGACACCTGAAGAAACTGAAATAACATCAGAATATATTACTCAGATAAGTAAAGCAGCCGAAGAGTTTTCAACTAAATATATCTTAGACGAAAAATACGGCGAAAAAGAATGGAACGAATGGCTTGAAAAAGCAAAAACTCTTGGTACTGATATAGTAATTGAACAATACAATAAAGCACAGGCAAGATATGATGCATTATAAAAAAGTGGCGAAAGCCACTTTTTTTAATTAGAAATCAGGAATCAGTAAAGAGGAATTAAAAAACGCAAAACGTCGTAGCCTCCCTTGTGTAAAGGGAGGGGGACCACCACAGGTGGTGGAGGGATTGATGTTTTGCGTCCATAACGTTGGCATCGCCAACATATCGAGTCGTATTATGACATATCGAGTGCTTAAGCACATATCGAGTTTTAGCAAGGAAACATATCACGTTTGCTTTGGCAAACATTCAGTGCAAACTCCCGTAAACACAAGACTATGATGTTTAACCAGATGCGTACATCCTTTTTGCGCTTCCTTTTCTATATCATTAAGATAAGGAACACATACATCAAAAATATGATTGCACTTTTCACACATAAGATGATAGTGATTTTCGGTATTCCCGTCATAATGCTCTGAATCAGAATCAGATGTTATTTTAATTATAAGTCCGCTTTCAGTTAACACATTAAGATTTCTGTAAACTGTTCCTAAACTTAAATCGGGATAGTCTTTCTTTAAACTGTTATATATGTAATCAGCAGTAGGATGCACAGGATTATTTTTTATCATATCATATATTATTTGCCTTTGCTTTGAAAATCTTCTTTGTACCATATTGATTCTCCTTTAACAATATTAGTAATTATTATTAATAATAACATATATTTAAGGAAAAATCAATATATATTTATCTGGTAAAATTTTCAAAATCTTTTAATATGACAGGGTTTTGAATTTCAAAGGTTTTTCCCTCTAAGTAAGATAATAGGTTTTCATCTTCGGTTTTATTAAAATAAGTTTTATATGAACATAAATACTGCTTTCTGCTTTTTACGGGCATATCGGATAGTTTTGCATATTTTGTGTCACCCAAAAGCGGATGGCCGATACTTGCAAGATGCGCTCTTATCTGATGCGTTCTTCCTGTTATTAAATGAACTTCAACCAAAGAAAGATTATTTTTTTCTTTTAAAACTCTGTATTCTGTAATTATTTCTTTTGCGCCCTTTTTATTTTCTTTTATTACACTTACCGTATTGTTTTTGGAATCTTTAATAAGATAGTCCTTTAAAATTCCTTTTTTATTTTTAAAAGTACCAAGAGCAATACACAAATAGTATTTCTGAATTTCATTATTCTTTATTTTTTCATTTATTATATTTAATGTTTCGGCATTTTTTGCAGCAATAACTATTCCCGATGTATTACGGTCAATTCGGTTGCATAAAGAGGGACGGAAAGAATGCTCTTTTTCAGGGTCGTATTCCTTATTTATATATAAATAGGAAAGAATGTGGTTAATAAGGGTATTAAAAGATTCCTTTTCATCACTGTGAACCAAAACTCCCTGCTTTTTATTTACAAGCATTATATTCTCGTCTTCATATACTATATCAAGGTCGGGCTTTATCTTTAAATAATCCAGATCACTTTCAATATTATCGAAAAACTCATCGTTTATATAAAGTTCCAATACATCGTTTTCCAAAAGGCGTGTTGATATTTCACATTTTTTGCCGTTTAACTTAACCCTCTTTTTCCTTATTGCTTTATATATATAGGATAAAGGGGCGTTTTTCATATATTTAGTTAAGAATTTGTCAACTCTCTGGTTGGCATCATTTGAATTGATTATAATTTTTCTCATATTTATTCCTTTTTCATAAAGTTTTTATTAAAAGATTGACAAAATAAAGTTATTCCTATATAATGATTATATAAAAGGCAAGACTTCAAACGGTTATGCCGTGAAATGATTATTTAGAAAATAACGCATTCACTTGGCGGTGGGCGTTATTTTTTTATGGTTATAATAAGCACAATTAAAGTGATAATATATATCATTATGTACACATATTCCATAAGCAATCACCTCCTTTAAAAGAGATGACAGCATAACCGCCCAGTTTTTACACTGTTTTCAGTCTTACCTTAGAATATATTATACAATATTTTTTACTTTAATTCAATATTAATTTATTAAATAAGAAAACATTATGGTAAATATGCACAAATAAAACAATAAATACAATTAAATTATTGTGCAATCATACAAAATTTAAAAAATATATAAAAATTTATAAAAAAGACTTGCAAAAGGTTGATATATAAGGTAAAATGGTTTAGTAAAACATATTATGCGATGAAGTGGGAGGTTGCGGCGAAAGCCGGTTTTTCCATGGAGTATGTCCGATTTTAAACCGGGCGGCAGGCACTATATAAACTTTGCAAGGATTAGGCATTCTATGCCTATTTTGCGCGATTACTATGCTTACCCGCTTGATAAATCGAAAGCGGGTTTTAAAATGGGTGAGCGCGAAACACCCGGCGGAGTTTTTAGTTTTTACTGTCGTACCTAATAATCTTAAGGGAGGTATAACAGAAATGGCAGGAAATGAAAAAATCAGAATCAGACTTAAAGCGTACGATCACATGCTTATCGACCAATCAGCTGAAAAGATAGTTGAAACTGTTAAAAGAACCGGAGCGAAGGTTTCTGGACCTATTCCGCTACCGACTAAAAAAGAAGTTGTTACTATCTTAAGAGCGGTTCATAAGTATAAAGATTCTCGTGAACAGTTCGAAATGAGAACTCACAAAAGACTTATCGACATTTTAAGTCCTACACCAAAGACTCTTGAAGCTTTAACAAAACTTGATTTGCCAGCTGGTGTAGAAATCAACATCAAACTTTAATTTTAAGGTTAAAGTTTAAACGATGCCTTTTAAATACTTTATGAAAGGCACGAAGGTCAAGTTGGAGAAAATCCAACCAATAACCAAGGAGGTAAAAAGAAATGCAAAAAGCAATTATCGGTAAAAAATTGGGAATGACCCAATTATTCGATGAAAACGGAAAATTTATTCCGGTTACAGTTGTTGAAGTCGGTCCTTGCCCTGTTGTTATGAAGAAAACAGTGGAAAACGACGGCTACGATGCTGTACAGTTAGGTTTTTCTGACCTAAAAGAAAAGAAAGTTAACAAACCGCAAAAAGGTCACTTTAACAAAGCAGGCGTTGGCTTCAAAAGATTTTTAAGAGAATTCAGACTTGATGACTGTTCTACTTTAAACATCGGCGACGAAGTTAAAGCAGACATCTTTGCAGACGGCGACAAAATTGATGTTACAGGAACATCTAAAGGTAAAGGTTTTGCCGGCGTTATCAAAAGATGGGGCAACCACAGAGGTCCTATGACTCACGGTTCAGGTTTCCACAGAAGCTCAGGTTCAATGGGTGCTTGTTCATCACCATCCAGAGTATTCAAAGGTAAGAAATTACCTGGTCACATGGGTAATGTAAAAGTTACAGTTCAAAATCTTGATGTAGTTAAAGTTATGGCTGACAAAAACTTACTATTAGTTAAAGGTTCAGTTCCAGGCCCTAAAGGCGGTATTTTAATTATAAAAGATTCAGTTAAGAAATAAATAATTAATTGAGAAAGGAGGATTACCATGCCTAAAGTTGATTTATATAATATGGAAGGTAAAGTAATTGGAGATATCGAATTAAGCGAAAAAGTATTTGGAGTTGAAATAAACAACAATGCTATGCACGCTGCAGTAGTTAACCACTTAGCAAATTCCAGACAAGGCACACAAAGCACTAAAACAAGAACAGAAGTTAGAGGCGGCGGTATCAAACCTTGGAAACAAAAAGGTACAGGCCGTGCAAGACAGGGTTCTATCCGTGGTCCTCAGTGGACCGGTGGTGGAGTTGCTTTAGGTCCTAAACCAAGAAGTTACAGATACAGTTTAAATAAGAAATTAAGACAGGTTGCATTAAAATCTGCTCTTTCAAGCAAGGTAACAGACAATAACATTATCGTTGTTGACAACATTACTGTTTCAGAATACAAAACAAAAGAAATCGTTAAGATGTTATCTAGCTTAAATGTAGATAAGAAAGCGTTAATCGTTTTAAATGAAAAGAATGATTTTGTTGTTAAATCAGCAAACAACATTCCTGAAGTTAAAACAACACTTTCTACATCACTTAACACTTATGATGTATTAAATTGCGAACAGTTTGTTATCACCCTTGATGCTGTTAAGAAATTAGAGGAGGTGTACGCATAATGAAATATGCACACGATATTATCAGAAGACCAATAATTTCTGAAAAAAGTATGTCAGGTATCGGAGAAAAGAAATATACTTTCGAAGTATCAAAAGATGCTAACAAGATAGAAATTAAAAACGCTGTTGAAGCAGTATTCAAAGGCGTTAAAGTTAAGAGCGTTAACACAATTAACGTTACCGGTAAAATGAAGAGAGTAGGAGTTCATACCGGTAGAAGACCAAGCTACAAGAAAGCCATTGTTACTCTTACAGAAGATAGTAAAACAATTGAATTCTTTGAAAGTATGGCGTAGCATAAATCCTATTTATTTTTGTTAAGGAGATGAAAAAATTATGGCTATAAAAAGTTATAAACCAACCACTCCCTCAAGAAGATTTATGACAGTTACAGATTTTTCTGAACTTTCAAAGGTAAAACCTGAGAGATCATTGTTGGTTAACTTAAAGAAAACTGCCGGCAGAAACTCATACGGTAGAATTACTGTAAGACACAGAGGCGGCGG
>JAZOMN010000003.1:0-9611 GCA_045654005.1 Clostridia bacterium | reverse complement strand
ATCACTATCAGGACGGTATGTTTGTTTTAGGTGATGAAGAAACTGACAAAGAAGTTTTTGCACTTCGTCCGATGACCTGTCCGTTCCAGTATCAGGCATATTTAAATCGCGGACGTTCTTTCCGTGATTTACCAATGCGACTTGCCGAAACTTCAACGCTATTTAGAAACGAAGCTTCAGGTGAAATGCACGGTCTTATCCGTGTACGTCAGTTTACTATTTCAGAAGGTCACTTAATGTGTACTCCTGAACAGTTAGAAGATGAATTTAAGGGCTGTCTTGAACTTGCAATATATATGCTAAAAACACTTGGACTTTACGAAGATGTTTCTTACAGATTCTCTAAATGGGACCCAAGTGATAAAGAAAAATATATCGGCACAGAAGAACAATGGAATGAAGCACAAGGTATGATGGAAAAAATCTTAAATCACCTTGAAATTCCATATAAAGTAGGTATTGGCGAAGCGGCATTCTATGGCCCTAAACTTGATATCCAGATTAAGAATGTTCACGGTAAAGAAGATACTTTGATTACAATTCAGATTGACCAGATGTTGGCAGAAAAATTCGGTATGGAATATGTAGATAGTGACGGAACAAAGAAAAATCCTTATATTATCCACAGAACTTCAATCGGATGCTATGAAAGAACATTGGCACTTCTTATTGAAAAATATGCAGGTGCTTTCCCAACATGGCTTGCACCAACTCAGGTTAAAATTCTTCCTATTGCAGACGCTCATCACGATTATGCTAAAAATATCGGTCAGATGTTTAAAAATGCCGGCATAAGAGTTGAGGTTGATACCCGTAACGAAAAAATAGCTTACAAAATAAGAGAAGCGCAACTTGAAAAAGTTCCTTATATGTTAGTTATCGGAGATAAGGAAATGCAGGAAGAAAAAGTTGCTGTCCGTTCAAGAAAAGAAGGGGATAAAGGTGCAATTTTAGCATCTGATTTCTTAAAAGATATCTTGGTTGAAATAGCAAATAAAACTATATAAATAAAATTTTAACCATATAAAAAATAGGGTAAAATCATATATTCTGTATGATTTTACCTTTTTTTATGTGCTTATATATAAGATAACAGGTATTTATTCTTTAAACTGAAATTATTTAGCATATCTATATCTTTTTATCCAAATCTTCAAAATTGTAAAAACCTTCTCCCAAAGCACGTCTTACATCGAATATTACCATAAACGCTTTTTTATCAATATCTTTTACAATATTCTGAAGAAGAATGCTTTCTTTGGGTTCTACAACCACAAAAATCATTTTTTTATCTTCTTTTGAGTACATTCCTTTAACATTTATCCCTGTATTTCCTCTGTCTAATTTTTCAATAATTTCTTTGGATATTTCTTTATATTTTTCTGAAAGTATAAATGCCCCTCTTGCAAAATGTGCTCCGTCTAAAAATATATTTATAATTTTTGTTGAGATATAAACTGACAAAACAGCATAAATACCGTGTGTAACTCCGAAGACGGACATTCCAAGTAAAATAATAACAGCATCAATAATTAAAAGGAGTTTTGAAATATCTAAATGAGGCTTTATATATTTTACAATTGATGCTAACATATCAGTTCCGCCTGATGTAGCGAAAGCACGAAGAACAAGCCCTAAACCCACTCCTGCAAATATCCCTGCCATAAGAGAGGTTAAAAAAATATCGCCTGATACATCTAAAGGATTTTTTATAAAGGTGGATAATTCCAAAATAAAGGTCATCCATAAAACAGATATTAAAGATTTATATATAAACTTAAAACCTCTTTGTTTAATTGAGATTAAAAAAAGGGGAATGTTTAAAACTAAATTTGTAACAAAAATAGGTATTAAACCGCCTGATAAGGATTTAATAATAATTCCAATCCCTGAAATTCCGCCAATAACAAGTCCTAAAGGGTCTGCGAACCATGTGACCGATAACGAAAAAAGGGTACTACCCAGTATAATATCAAAATAGTCTTTATATTTTTCTTTCATATAACACATTCCTCTTATAAAAATAAAAAGGGGTTTTAAAAACCCCTTTTATTTTATGTGATTTTCTTTTATTTTATACGACAGAGTCATCAAACTGTCAGATAAGTGAACATTCACCATGGAAATGTGTTTTGGAACTTTCACATCAAGATATGAAAAATTCCATATTCCTTTAATATTTGATTTAACAATTATATCAAGTACATTTTTAATTCCAACTGCAGGAAGAGCAAACACTACGATATCGATTTCGTTGCTTTCTAAAAATTCTTCCAGCGTGTCAATATTAAGAACATCAATTGAATTTATTTTTGTACCGATAATTTGTTCGTTATTATCAAATATTGCTTTGATTGAAAATCCTCGCCTTTTAAAGTTGGTATAATTAGCGATTGCCTTTCCTAAATTACCTGCTCCTAAAATGATAACTGAGTTTTCTCTGTCAGTACCTAAAATATCGCCTATTTCTTCATATAGATAAGAAACATTATAACCGTATCCTTGCTGACCGAAACCGCCGAAACAGTTAAGGTCCTGCCTTATTTGCGAAGCTGTAATGCCCATCAGTTCGCTTAAATCCTTTGAAGAAATTCTTGATATTCCGTCATTTAACAAATCTCCCAAATATCTGTAATACCTTGGAAGCCTTTTGATAACTGCTTCGGAAACCTTTTTTTTCTTATCCATAAACTTATCCCCTTAAATTTATATATTTGAAATTGTATCCATAACATAGTCAGCAAATTCTTTGCAGGTAGCACCATTATCTCTTCCGGTGATTGATATTTTCTTTTCTTCAAACATACATTTATTAAGTGCATCTTCAAGTTTTTTTGCTTTGTCTATAAATCCAATATGTTCTAAAAGCATAACCGTTGCTCTTAACATACTGCAAGGGTCTGCATATATATCTCTGCCTTCTTGAACCATTCTTGGTGCAGAGCCGTGGATTGCTTCAAACATAGAATATTTTTTACCTAAATTAGCACTTCCTGCAGTACCAACACCACCCTGGAATTCAGCCGCTTCATCAGTAATAATGTCCCCGTAAAGATTAGGAAGAATAACCACTTCAAACTGATTTCTTCTCTTTTCGTCAACAAGTTTAGCGGTCATAATGTCAATATACCAGTCGTCAACCTGAATGTCAGGATATTCTTTTGCCATTTCGTAACAAAGTTTTAAGAACTTACCGTCTGTAGTTTTAATAACGTTTGCTTTTGTAACAATAGTAACTCTTTTTTTGTTATTTTTCTTGGCATATTCAAAAGCCGCTCTTGCAAGTCTTTTTGTACCTTCGGTTGTTGTAACGCAAAAGTCAATAGCAAGGTCGTCATTAACATGAATACCTTTTGAACCAACAGCATAAGAACCTTCGGTGTTTTCTCTGAAAAATGTCCAGTCAATACCTTGTTCCTTAACTTTAACAGGTCTTACATTGGCAAATAAGTCAAGTTCTTTTCTCATAGCAACATTGGCGCTTTCAACATTAGGCCAAGGGTCACCTGCACGAGGTGTAGTTGTAGGCCCTTTTAAGATAACATGGCATTTTTTTAGTTCTGAAAGTGCTGATGGTGGAATTGCCACATTAAGTTCTGCTCTTTTTTCTATAGTTAAATCGTCAATAACATTGAATTTAACTTTTCCCGACTCAACTTCGTCTTTTAATAAAAATTCTAAAACTCTTTGTGCTTCGCCTGTAATTCTTGGGCCGATACCGTCGCCTCCGCATATACCGATAACGATAGTTTCAAGTTTATCAAAATCGACAAAATCCTTATCCTGATTCATTCTTTCCACTCTCGTAAGTTGGTCTTGTAAAACTTTTGCAAAGTGGTCTGTTGGATTTTTTATAATTTCCTGCATTTTTTTCTTCCTTTCTTCTTTTATGTATTTATTATAAGTTGAATTTTTAACTGTTTTCAATATCAATATAAGGGACAGCGTTTAAGTTAATGTCCGCATACTGACCGTCTTTATATAAATAATACCCCATTGAAGCAATCATTGCCGCATTATCAGTGCAAAGAATTGGTAAAGGATAAAGAACTTTTATATTGTTCTTTGCGCCTTCTTCGTGGAATTTTTGCCTTAAATGAGTGTTACATGCAACTCCTCCTGCTAGAACGATTTTGTCATAACCATATTTAGTTGCAAGTTTAAGAGTGTTTTCACAAAGTATGGAGGTAATAGCATTTGTAAAGGATGCTAAAATATCTGCTTTTGTAATTTCTTCTTTGTTTTGTTTAACACCGTTTCCGTTTAGTTTTTCTTTTAATATAACTTTAGTAAAATCTTCTTTTAATATATCAGGATTTATTTGTGAAATCCTGTGAATATAGTTTATAACTGCCGTTTTAACACCGCTGAAAGAAAAGTCAAAAGAATCATCAAATGTAACTTTAGGAAAAGTTATGGCATTCTTATCGCCTTCATAACTTAACTTATCTATTTTAGAACCTGCAGGGTAGGGGAGGTCAAGAACTCTGCCTATCTTGTCAAATGCTTCGCCTGCCGCATCATCTCTCGTTTTAGCAAGTATGTTATAACTGTTATAATCTTTTACCTCAATAATATGACTATGCCCACCCGATACAACAAGGCATAAAAACGGAGGTTCTAAATCTTTGTGAGTAAGATAGTTTCCTGCAATATGCCCCTTTATGTGATGCACTTTTATAAGAGGTTTTTTTAGTGCATAGGATAAAGATTTAGCATAAGATACTCCGCAAAGCAATGCTCCAACAAGCCCCGGTCCGTATGTAACGCTTATGGCGTCTATTTCTGATAAGGAAACAGATGCTTCTTTCAGAGCCATATCCACAACCTGGGATATTTTTTCAATATGCATACGGGAAGCAAGTTCAGGAACAACTCCGCCGTACTCTTTATGTAAATCAATCTGGGAATATATAGTATTGGATAAAATCTCTCTGCCGTCTTTTACTATGGCACAAGAGGTTTCGTCACAAGAGGACTCAATTCCCATAATAATTGTACTCATAACTTATCCTTCCAAACTGTAAAGAAATGCAGTTTCATTATTTTCGTAATATTTTTTTCTTTCGCCGATTTTTTTAAAATTATATTTTTCGTATAATCTTTGTGCTTTTATATTTGATTCTCTTACCTCTAAAGTAAGAAAAATAAGATTTTTTTTATTTTTATATTCAATAATTTTTTTAATAAGATAATTTGAAAGACCTTGTCCCTGATGTTCTTTTTTTATTGCAATATTTGTAATATGCCCCTCGTCAAGAATATGCCAGAGTCCAACATATCCAACCGTTTCATTATCCTTTATAAGAACAAAATATTTTGCAAGAGGATTTTTTACTTCTTCATAAAAAGATTCAATTGACCAAGGGTTTGAAAAAGCGGATATTTCAACATTGTGAACATCTTTGACTAAATCTTCTGTTAAAGCAGTGATTTTAATGTCCATTATAAAAACCTCTTTTCAACAGCAACCCTTATTTCGTCAAACACAGCCTGATAAACATAATCGGGTTGCATATAAGGGTCACTTACATCTTTATTGTCAAGTAATGTTTTTATTTTATTTTCATAATGAGGGAAAACCTTTAAAAGTGCATCACGGTGGCTTTTTGTCATAGTATATATTTCGTCTGCCTCTTCAATATCTTGTTTTGATACCTGAGAAGATTTAAAGTGTGAAAATGGTATTTCGTTATCTTTTAAAACCTTTTCAGAACTAAATGACATATCAGCCATACAACAAACATATAATCCGCGGGATTTGACATTAAGCCCATCAATTTTAAAACTTTTTAAAATAAATTCAGCCATAGGGCTTCGGCAAGTATTGCCCGTGCAAATAAAAAGAATGTTTTTTACATCAACAATATTTCCGCCGCAGGTTTTCTTAAGTCTGTTCATAATAGCAATGCCCAAACCTTCTTCTTTAACACCTGTAATATATATTTTTTTACAACCTGACTTGTCCGCTTCTCTTAAAAAATCAAACATTTTTTCTGCGCAATTCTCCAGAGAATTTATACTTCCAAGGCAGTAAGGCGAAAAAGATAATTTTTTCTGCTCACTAAAGTAAAAAACAGTTTCGTTTTCCTTTATGGTATTTAAAATATAATCTTCTGCCTTATTTAAATCTCCTCTTACAAGTATAACGGGGCAAGAGGGACTGTAGTGCTTGTATTTCATACCCGGAGATGCAGGGGATGAAACATCTGATATATCTTTTTTAAGTGACGGATGGTATATACAATCGGGAATAAACTTTCTTATTTCTTCCAAAGTTATTTTCCCCGGTCTTAAAATCATTGGTGGTGTGGTTAAAAGATTTATAACTGTTGACTCTAAACCGATTTTTGAATTTCCACCGTCTATAATATAAGGAATTTTATCTTTAAAATCGTCATATACATATTTTGCTTTCGTCGCACTTACAGTGCCCGAAATATTAGCACTTGGTGCGGCAACAGGGCAACCTGCTTTTTTAATTAAGTATCTTGTGTATATATTATCAGGCATACGGATACCCACCGTATCAAGACCTGCAGTAACAGATGTTGGAATACGGTCACTTTTTCTCACTATCATAGTAAGAGGTCCCGGCCAGAAATTATGAGCCAAAGTATAAAAACTTTCAGGAATATCACATCCGACATTTTCGACATCGGATATTTCTGCTATATGAACTATTAAAGGATTGTCCGAAGGTCTTCCTTTAATTTCGAATATTTTTTTTGCCGAATCATTAAGGTAGGCATTTGCACCAAGTCCGTAAACTGTTTCAGTCGGTATGGCAATAACTTCGCCGTCTTTTAACGCCGAAGCGGGTGCATCTAAAATATTCAGTTCATTTTCGTTTTTTACTTTAATTAATTTTGTTTCCATTTAATTTTCCTAGTTTGAAGGCACTCGTGAGTCAAACCCCATATGCCTTAAACTTGTTAAATTTTAATCTTTTTAATTTGTCGTCCTCGAAAGGCGAAAAGCATTACTTCGTCCTCCGCATCAAAAATATTAGAAATTTTCCTGCGTTTAAGGTCGAAGAGTTTAAAATTAAGAAATTTTGTTTAAGACAAAGAAATTTCAAGAATTATACTTTCGTATGTTCGCAGAAATTTCTGCAGTATTGAGCGAAATTTCTAATTTCAAACCATATGGAGTTCGACTCCCGAGTGCCTAGTCAAAATTGACTACTGAAATATGATAACATATAAAATTATGTTTGTCAACAACTTTTTTAAAAAATTTAATTTGTTTCAGGATTAATATATACAGTTTCGTCAGATTTTAACATTCCAAGGTCGTCACGGGCTATTGCTTCATAAGAATCTGTAGTATTAAGATTTTCTTCAATCTTTTTATACTCTTCATTCTTTTTAGCCTCTTCCTTGATTAAGGCTGTATATTTATCCTTTTCGTTTTTAATATTTATACTGTCAACAGTAGCCTGATAATGCATAATGCCAACGTACACTGTCGCAAGTACAATCAGAAAAATGGAAAATCTTTTAATATTTATTTTCATTTTCTTTATACCTTCTTTTTTCTCTTCATTATATTCTTAACACGACATATATTTTTTATAAAAAAAATTCCAATATACTTTAATGGAATTTTTACTACTTTTATTATCCACGAGAAAATTCCTGATACTATTTTACTAAAAATTTTCACAGGATACAAGAGTATTTTTAAAATTTCTTTAAAAATTATTAAAATTTTCTCGAAAATCTTATATATAATTCTGTTTATTGATGTAAAATATACAATTCCGCCTAAAACAAGTCCTAAAATATGGTAAAATCTGAAACTTAGTCCGCAAATAGTATAAAAAGAAAAAAACAAAAAAACCGCACAGGTTAATACAAATACAACATCAAGAATATCCCATATAACCCTGCTTTTAAAAAACGTTTTTTTAAAACATCTTATAAAATCATAAATAAATCCTACTGTAAAACCTGCTAATGAAGAATAAAGAAAAGCTATTGTTTGTTCTAAAACTGTAAATTCCATATCTGTTACCTGAACATTCTTGAGAAAAATGTGCGTTTTGTATTTTCATCAGATGTGTATTCAAAAGAATAAAAGTCTCCCGTAGCAGACACCTCTCCCGAATCCAGATTAAGTTTTTCGATTTTTATTTCGCTCCCCTTTATAGAAAGTGTTCCTAAATCTGTAATTAAAGTTATAG
This sequence comes from Clostridia bacterium, assembly GCA_045654005.1. GTDB lineage: Bacteria > Bacillota > Clostridia > UMGS1840 > HGM11507 > SIG450. Next base: position 1,423 of record JAZOMN010000003.1, on the reverse strand, counting down.
TGTTATCATCAAAATTTTCTACCTCTTTTACACCTGTAATGCTTAATTTGTTTCTTGATTCCAATAATATATTTTGATTTTTCATTTCCTCTGCCATAAAAAAAGCACCTCCCTCAATAAATTATATTAAGAAAAGTGCTTTATTATGCTATAATTAGTGAATGTTAAAAAGCTCCATATCGCAAAATGCATAAATTCTTAACCTTTTTTTCTATCCCACTATTGCTTCAAACATACTTGATGCTTCGTCTTTTTTAACATGTTCAGAGATTGCTGTAACACGTACTGTTACAACCCTATCGCCAAAACGAATGGAAAGAACGTCTCCTATTTTAACATCATAAGACGGTTTAACTGTCTTATCGTTAACGGTTATTCTGCCCTGCTCGCATGCTTCGTTTGCGACTGTTCTTCTTTTTATCAGACGGGATACTTTTAAATATTTATCTATTCTCATATAAGCCCCGCTTTCAATTTGGCAGATGTAAGAGTGTTTTCCATAAGCATCGCAATAGTCATAGGACCGACACCACCCGGAACAGGAGTTATAAAGGAAGCAACTTCACTTACACCCTCAAAGTCAACATCTCCGCACAATTTACCATTTGGAAGTCTGTTCATTCCGACATCTATTACAACTGCGCCTTCTTTTATCATATCCTTTGTTACCATATTTGCAACCCCGACTGCTGCAACAACAATATCTGCTCTTTTAACCACTTCTTTTAAATCTTTTGTTTTAGAATGGCATATAGTTACTGTTGCATTTTTATGAAGCATAAGCATTGCCTGAGGTTTTCCTACGATATTACTTCTTCCGATTATAACACATTCTTTTCCTGCAATATCAATACCCGTTTCTTTGATAAGTTCCATTACACCTGCAGGTGTACAAGGTAGGAAATTAAAATCTCCTATCATAATTTTACCCACATTTACAGGGTGAAATGCATCGACATCTTTTTCCGGCTTAATTGTATTTATAACAAGTTTTTCATCGAGATGTTTTGGTAATGGAAGCTGAACTAAAATACCGTTTATTTTTTCGTCTTCGTTTAATTTATTTACTAAATCAATAAGTTCTTCCTGAGTTGTATCGCAAGAAAGAGCATACTCAACTGAATACATTCCAAGTTCTTCACAGGCTTTTTTCTTAGAATTAACATAAACTCTTGATGCAGGATCATCTCCTACTATTACAACCGCAAGTCCCGGAACTATTCCTTTTTTAGAAAGTTCACTTACCTCTTTTTTTATTCTTTCTTTGATGTTTTGTGAGACTTGTTTTCCGTTTATTATTTGTGCTTTCATTTTCTTTTTTTCTCCTTATATCGTTTTTATTATTTGTTACTCTCGGTTTTATAAGACATTTTTTATCAAACCCGATAAGGTCTTTTCTGCCTGCCAAAATAAGTGCTTCTTT
>JAZOMN010000002.1:0-5468 GCA_045654005.1 Clostridia bacterium | reverse complement strand
TTTATTATACTCTGCCTTTCTCATTGACAGACGGGGAAGAAATAACACTGCAGTTAATAATGAAAAAGGAAGAAAAAGTGTTTAAATCAAATATATTTGTTCTTCATTTTAACGGAAGTATTGACGGCACGCAGAAACTTGTGGGCGACTATCAGGACACAATACAGTTTCTTATGGAAAATAAAGCATCAAAAGAAGAAGCGAAAGAATTAAATGATAAACTTGCCCTGAAGGTTGATAAAAGCGAATATTACAATTTTTATTTAAAGACAAATGAAGAATTAAATAAAAAAGTTTCAAATGCTGATTTTTTAGCTTTTAAAAATGACAACATAAATAAATTAAATTTAAAGGTTGATAAAAAAGACGGGAAAGGTTTATCAGAAGAAGATTATACAACCGAAGAAAAAAATAAACTTAAAAATCTTCCGACATCAGCCGAACTTAATGAAGAGTTTGATGGCATCAGAAATACTCTATATAAAAAAACAGATAAAACTACCTTTGACGAATATAAAAATAATACAAATAATGCTTTAAAAGGAAAAGTTGACAATTCGGTTTACTGGGAAGATAAATCGGATATAACAAGAGATTTAGGGTTTTGCGGAAGCGAAATAATAAGATTGCAAAGTGAGTTAGAGGTAATAAGTCAGAATATAGGGGATATTGACTCTGCCCTTGACGAACTTCACAACTACGCACAAGCCTTGATTGCAGGGGGTGTTTCATAATGAATATAGCAGAAAAAACTCTACAATTAAAAAAAGATTTTGATGATGTGCATGAAGTTGGTTTTGAAAAAGGGCGCCATGAAGGTTTTGAGACGGGCTATGAAGACGGCAGAACTTTTGGCTATGAAGAGGGTTATGAAGACGGCAGAACTTTTGGTTATGAAGAGGGTTATGAAGAAGGTCAATCCTTAGTGGTAGATAAAAGCAAAATTGTTGAAAAAACTGTATCGGGGGAAGTTGTATCGTTAGATGATGTTTCCGAAATTCCTCACAAAGTTAAGGTTAGTCTTACGAGTGGGGGTGCAAATAAATTACCATATCCTTATGTTGATACAACCAAAACAGTAAATGGTATAACATTTACCGACAATGGAGATGGAACTATTACTGCAAAGGGAAGTTCAACTGGTATAGCAGATTTTATATTGCAAGAGAAGTTCCTAGTTAAGCAAGGTATTTATATTAGTGGGATTGAAAACGGTTCCTCTTTAACTTATGAAATTCAGGCTTATACTGACTCGACAAATATAATAACCACAAACTCACAGGATTCAAGTATATGTAAAGCCGATTTTACTGCAAACCACATAAGATTAAGAATAAGAAGCGGCGTAACAGTAAACAACATTGTTTTTAAACCAATGCTAAGTTTTACTCCTGATATACCATACGAACCCTATAAAGAGACTCTTACTGATTATTCAGGTGTGAGTCTGAAAAGGTGTGGAAAGAATTTGTGGCCCAATGGCGATCAAACTTTTACAAGATATATACAAGGACTTCCTGTCGAACTATATAAGGGTGTGACCTATACTTTTTCGGCGGTAGTAACTTCTACTGATACCGATAATAATGTTTGTTTAGTACACGATAATACTAATACTTTAAATCTTGGAAGTTTGAGCCGAGAAGGACGTTCTTTTATAACGTTTACACCTGCTAAAAATATTTTCAAACTTAGTCTGTACGCGAGTAACAATATGACTAATAGTGTTGACGACACCGCAACATTTAAAAACATTCAAATAGAAGAGGGATACACCGCAACCGAATACGAACCCTACAAAGAACAAACCATAACCGCCAACGCAGACGGAACAGTTGAGGGAATAACATCTACTTCGCCATATATGTATCTTACAACCGATAACGAGAATGTAACAATAAATGTTACATATCATAAGTCTTACGGAATGCAGATGGAATATGACAGGTTTTGGGATAGTTATCAGGATTATGGAAATAAGACTGATTATGGTAGCGTTTTTTCAGGTAATTCCTGGAATGATAATAACTATAAGCCTAAATATTCAATAGGTAGCCCTACAGCATATAATGAATTATTTAGATTTTCTAATATAACGGATATAAAGCAAGAATTAGATTTAACAAAAAATGCAAACTCAAATTTAGTATTTAATAGTTGTGTAAAATTAGTAAGAATACCGAAAATAAAAGTCAATGAAAACAACGTATTTACAAATTGGTTTGATTTTTGCAACGCTTTAGAAGAAATAAGATTTGAGGGAACAATTGGAAAAACAATAGCATTTTCACAAAGTACAAAGTTATCCAAAGCAAGTATATTAAATATCTTTAGCGTTTTATCAAGTACAGTTACAGGGCAAACTTTAACCTTGCCAACAGCCGCAGTAACAAATGCTTTTGGAGGTACAACCGCTACCGAATGGACGAACTTAGTCGCAACCAGAACAAACTGGACAATATCTTTAGTATAGGAGGGATAATATGACAACTGAAACAATTACATTAACAATTTTAAAAGCAAGTGAAGGAATGGTACTTACTGACGGAAAAGAATACGGTACTACCATTTATCTTGGCGAGGGAAGAAGCGAAGAAGAATTTCACGAGATTACTAAAGAAGAGTATGACGAAATTATGAAAGTGGATATGCCTGAAGAATTGCTTGATAAAGAAGAAATCAAAGAACCAACGGAGGAATAAAAAATGAACGAAAATGATATAATGCATACTTTGGGCGAGATGGAAAGCTCTTTAAAATCTGCTCACAAAAGAATTGACGCAATTGAAAAACTTACAAATTCAGTATATGAACTTGCGTCTTCCATAAAGGTTATGCAAAGCGATTTAAAGGATATTTCAAGCCGTATAAAAAATGTGGAAGAAACCCCGAAAAAAAGATGGGATTTAGTATGCACAACGGTTATAAGTGCGGTGGTAGGATATCTGATAAAGGGGATTTTAATGTGAAAAAAGGAATGTTTTCAAAACTTATTGTTACTTTTGTAATTATAATCAATATTCTTTTTACTTTGGGTACACTGTACATATTTTTAAGAACAGGAAGCGAGCCGACAGCCTTAATTGGTGCGTGGTTTACATTTACAACAGTTGAAATATGGCAGTTAGCAAAAATTAAACGCAACAAACAAAGCCTTCCCCTTGAGGGGAAGGTGGGTTGCGACAGCAACTCGGATGAGGTGGAAAACGAAAGGAGCATTTTATGAACACAGTAATTGAAATTTTAATAATTATCTTATTTATCATAGGAACAATGTGTTTTATTAAAAACCAAAGAAAAAATATTAAAGAATGGCTTTTATACGCAGTTATAGAAGCAGAAAAGAATTTGGGTTCTAAAACAGGAAAAATTAAGTTAAGACAAGTTTATGATGAGTTTATAAAGTCTTTCCCCATAATTTCAAAAATTATCTCATTTAACTTATTTTCAAGCCTTGTAGATAGTTCCTTAATTGAAATGAAGAAAATTTTAGAGACAAATACAACAATAAAAGAGTACATAGAAAATAATTTGTAATTCGTAATTGGAATTACGAATTGAATAGGTAATAACTAATAGTGAATAGTGAAGAGGTAAGGTAAAACGCGTATGCGTTTTTGAATTAAATTCATTAAATTTTCTTAAAAGAAAATTTAATACCACAATTATTCATCATTCATTATTCATTATTAATTTGTTAGAACGGAGTGATTAAAATTGATTTGGTTTTCACAAAGAGATAATAAATGGGCAAGTTATATATATTCTCACAAAGCACCTCATACCGAAACACTTAAATCTTCGGGCTGTGGAATATGCTCTGCCTGCACAATAATTGCAAATCTTACTAAAAACTATGTCGAACCGCCCGAAATGGGCGATTATTGGGTAAAAAAAGGCTATAGAATAGATGGAGTGGGAACTTCCCATTCCCTCTATTTTGATATTGCCAAAAAATACAACCTAAAATGCACACAGTCTTATGACATTTATGAAGCAGTTAAATGTGTAAGAGAGGGCGGAATGGTTGTATGCTCGACAAATGGCGGAGTAAATAAACTTTTCTCAACGGGCGGACATCTTTTTGTTATGAGTGACTGTTTAGGTAACGAATGCGAATTTGTTGATTCTGATAACTATTCGGGTAAATATCAGACCGCTTACAGAAAGCAAAGATGTAAAGAAAGAGACGGCAAAATATATGTAAATATAAACGAAGCGAAAAAACATATTGCAGTATATTATTTGTTTCTTCCAAATAGCCTTCCCCTCGAGGGGAAGGTGGCATCAGAGATGCCGGATGAGGTGGAAAATACTGAAAGGATGAGTAAAATGAACAAATATTCTTATGACAATACGGTGGACAAACTTATCACGCTTGGCATAACCGATATAGCAAATATGCAGTATTGGGAAAAATGCCTTGACGGAAGAGAAAAACTTAATAAAGACAATGTAAGAACGATTTTTGACAGATTGATTGAGAGGTGTAATAATGAATAAAACAAATTACATTAATTTAAATGAACAAACTGAAAACAACTTTACAACAGGCAAAAACAATGATATTATGAACATATACAATAAAATAACGGAAATATCAGAAAAGGCAAAACAGAATTCTTTTGGAACCAATACAACTATGCCGGATTTTTCTAAAATTACAGGTAGCGGAAAAAATAAGAACGAGCATATAACAGATATTAAAAAACCATCTGAAATTAAACCTATACCTCTTCCCTATAAACCATCTAAGGAAAAAGAAAATAAACCCAGACCTCTTCCTTATAGACCATCCGAGCAAGGAGAGCCTAAACTTATACTTTTTGATGTTCCAAAAGAGAAAAAAGAGCGTGAAAGACTTAAAAGAGCAACGGGAGGTTATGATTTAAAAAAGATTGACCCTGAAAAAATCAGAGAGCATCTTCGCTTAAAAGAAAAAACTCCCGATGACTATTACAGTTTGTCAGTACCCCGAAAGGAACTTGACGAAAGGTTAAATAAAGAGGCGTTTGGTCCAAAAACTGATTTTTCTGTATGGAATTTTGAGAATAATTATGATAAACTTAACAAAGAAGAGCAGTCAATGCTTATACATAAAATGCAACTTGCTTTTAATAATGAGGGATATAAGGACAATAACGGGCGTTCATTAAAACCCGACGGAATATTCGGAAATAAAACAAGGTCAGCGTATGAAAAGTATAAAAAGAATAATGTTCAGGAGTACATGGAAGCTATAGAAAATAAAATTTTGTCTTCTGAAATCTCTAAAGAACAGAAACGAAATATGCTTGCAAGCACAGTGCCAGAACCGGCAAAACTTACTTTATACTCAAATGAAACGAAAAGAAAAGGGAATTCTGATGCTGATAAAAAAACCGAGAAACAGTCATTAAGCCAATGGCTCGATTCTGGAGAAGATAGGTGGATGGAAAAGCATCTTAAAGATCAAAAAGTTAAAGAAA
>JAZOMN010000001.1:0-15713 GCA_045654005.1 Clostridia bacterium | reverse complement strand
TATCAGGATTAAAAAGGGGTACTAATCTTTTTTCCCCTGTGACTGACAAAACAAGGCCCACAACTGACAGGGTCAGAGAAAATATATTCAATCTTATAAGATTTTACCTTCCCGATGCAAACATTCTTGATTTATTTGCAGGAAGCGGTGCTATGGGGATAGAAGCCTTGTCGCAGGGCGCAAAGAAATGTATTTTTGTTGACTCGGACAGGCAGGCGGTTGAGGTTATAGAAAAAAATATTGATAAAACTAAGTTTTATGATAAATCAGAGGTTTGCAAAATGCCTTTTGATGCATTTCTTCAAAGGTGCGAAGAGAAGTTTGATATAATATTTTTAGATCCGCCCTATCACAAAGGTTTGATTTCTGAAGCAATGAACTTAATTATAAAGAAAAAATTATATAATGATAATTGCCTTTTTGTTTCAGAAAGCGATTCTACAGAGGAAATTATAATTCCCGCAGGGTTTGAGATTATAAAGGAAAAGATTTACGGCAGGGTTAAAGTGACCCTTATAACTGCTAAGTAAGAAGGGGAAAAATATGAACATTGCAATTTATCCGGGAAGTTTTGATCCGGTTACGAACGGGCATCTTGATATTATAGAAAGAACTGCTAAGATTTTCGATAAGGTAATAGTTGCAATACTTGTTAACAGCAATAAAAAACCTACATTTACTATAGAAGAAAGAATAGATATGCTAAAAAAAGCAACTTCTCATATCCCTAATGCGCAGATCGAATATTTTGACGGATTGTTAGTTGACTTTGTTAAACAAAAAGGTTCTCATGTTATTGTTAAAGGGTTAAGAGCCATATCTGATTTTGAATATGAGTTTCAGATGGCAATGCTTAACAAGAGCGTTGAGCCTGATATTGAAACATTATTTATGATGACTAATAATAAATATTCATATTTAAGTTCAAGCATAGTTAAAGAACTGGGCAGATTAGGTGCATCGTTAGACGAACTTGTGCCCGAAGCGATAATGGATAATGTTATAAAAAAATTGAGAAAGGGTTGATAATATGGCAGAGAATTTTAAAGATTTAATTGATGAACTTGAAGAAATTATTGAAGATGCAGGCAGTATTCCTTTGTCGGGAGGAAAAGCAATAATAAATAAAGAGGAAATTTTCTCAATTATCTCTCAGATAAGACTTAACTATCCTGAAGATTTAAAACAAGCAGAGTATGTAAGAAAAGAGAGAGACAGAATTTTGGCAGATGCCGAAAAAGAAGCGCGTATTTTAACTGACGAAGCGAAGAATAAAGTTGCTAAAATGGTTGACGATTCTGAAATAGTAAGACTTGCAAAACAAAAAGCGGCAGAAATTATGAAAGAAGCACAGGATATGGGTAACGACCATTTTAACCGTGCTGTTGAACAGGCAAATGCTGCAAAAGAAGAAAAGAAAATGGAAATTGACAAATATCAGGACGAAGTTTTAAGTTATGTTGTAAGTATGCTTCAAAAAGCAGAATCCACAACTGAACTTAGCGTGTCAACAGTTTCCAAAGCGATTGACGATTTGAACAGGCAGTATGATGCAATAAGAAACATTTATGAAAAAGTTTCTCAAAGCAGAATGAATATGCTTAAGTGATTTCATCTTTGATGAAATCAGTGATATAAATTCCTGACGGAATTTGCGATATACCTTGCGGTGCGATATATCTTCGATGTGATATGTGCCTTGTGGCACGAGAAAAGGAATTTATATCATATCGCAACCAAATGGAATGAGGTTATATCGCATTTGAACAAAGAGAAAATATATCGCACGAGCGTGAGCGAGTATATCGTATTTGAGGAGCAAAAATATCGAAAAAATAACACGAATTTCTTTTGTTTCTGAAATCTAAAATAAACATTTAAGGCTTATAAACAACCATACATAAATCACCTTTTTTATTCATAGAATATGAGTGAAAGGGTGATTTTTTTATGTCTTCTAAGACAAAGAGTATTTTAAAAGCTGTTTTTTACTCACTTATAATAATTTTTTTAGCAATGTTCGGGTCTATGGGGTCAAAAGAATATTACGGAACACTTAATCTGCCAAAGGGTGCGCCTCCGTCATGGCTATTCCCTGTCGCGTGGGGAATAATTTATACGCTTATAATTATTGCAGCCATAATTATAATTCTAAAAGCAAAAGACGGAATGTATAAAAAAGATGCCATATCTTTTTATTATACGCAATTTCTTGTAAATGCGTTCTGGCCGTATCTTTTCTTCGTGTTCAAAACTCCTCTCCTTGCATTTTTATGGCTTATTCTTCTTTTTGTTTTAGTGGTTTTAACGGCAATTAAATTCTATAATCTTAATAAATTTGCAGGATATTTATTTATTCCGTATATATTATGGCTGTTATATGCAGGATATATTAACTTATTCGTGGTACTTTTAAATTAAAAAATCCACCATAAAAGGGACAGTCCCTTTTATGGTGGATTTTTCACCGAAATGGGGACTGTCCCTTTTATGGTGAAGTTTTATGTAAGGAAAAAGGTTAAAATAAATGCAAAAATTCCGCACAGAGTTTTACCTAAAAAGTAAGACGCTGTATTCATTTTATCTGAAAATGATTTTAACTGCATAAACACGGAAAGTCCTGAAAAAGTAACAAGAAAAGATGCAATTGATGCTTTAAGCCTTAAAGAAAGAGTTGACGAAACTATAATTTTTATTCCGTTTGTCATTTCTAAAAGCCCGAAAAAAAGTCCTTTAAATGAAAACGAGGATATAAAAGGAATAAGGTTAAGAAGAGAGATTACGGAAGAAAAGAAAAGTATAACACCCGTTATATTTATAACACTTTCCGTACTTCTTTTAATACTTAAGGACAAAACTGAAAGAACGGAATTTTCTTTATTTTTACTTAATTTATAATGTTTTATTTCGGAAGAAAAGAACGAAGTTATAAACCCGTAAATTATTGAGGAAAAAATATGCGATATGTAAATAATTATTCCCAGATGAATATTATTAAAAAGCACTCCACCCACCATTCCTATTATAAATCCCGGTCCTGAATTGTTGGCAAACACCATAAGCCTGTCTTTTTCTTTTTGTCCTATTTTTCCTTTTTCAAAAAGTTCCAGAACCATTTTCCCACCGATAGGATAACCGCAAAGAATTCCTAAAATATATGCAGGGACAGAAAGGGGCGAAATATTAAAAAGTTTTGATAAAAATAAGGTCAGATGGTTATCTGATATACCGGTTTCTGTTATAATATTAGAAACGCATAAAAAAGGAAAAAGAGCGGGAATAACCGACTTTAAGCATAAATCAAGCCCTGAAGCAACACTTTGTGACACTTCGGCAGGAAAAGTTATAAGAAGAATAAGAAAAATCAAAGTTAATATAAGCATAAACTATCACCGCTAAAAGTATATTATTTATAGGTGATATTTATGAAAAAATTAAATATAAAAAAGAAAATGGCAGATACTTTGGATTTACCTGAGGAATATGCACTCGGAAGTTTAAAAATCAGTATCATTGATTTTAGTTCTGTAGGAATTTTAAATTACAAAAGCATTGTCGAGTACGGAGAAAATATTATAAAAATAAACACAAAAGAAAAAATGATAAGAATAGAGGGAGACAGCCTTATAATAGACAATATAACAGACGATGAAATAAAAATAAAAGGCAGTATAAAAAATCTTTTATTTGAATAAAAAAGGGAATAATTTACAATAATAATTGTAATTTTAAAAAAGTTATGTTAGAATAGATTTAACGAAGTTAAATCTATTCAGCGATATAAATTCCTGATGGAATTTACGATATACCTTGCGGTGCGATATATCCTGATGGATGCGATATGTCCCTTCGGGACGAGAAAAGGAATTTATATCATATCGCAACCGAATATAATGAGGTTATATCGCATTTAAACGGAGAGAAAATATATCGCACGAGCGTTAGCAAGTATATCGCTAAAACAGGATGCATCATTCCTGTTACCTAATTATGTAATATTAAGAGTATTTGTGGCCGATATAAAAATTTTAATAATATTTTGAACGGATTTTTTATAAAATTATAAGGAGGTTAATTGTGGCAAAAGCAAAAAAACTTAAAATTATTCCGCTTGGAGGACTTAATGAGATTGGTAAAAATCTCACTGTGTTTGAGTACGGAAAAGATATAATAGTCTTAGATTGCGGAATAGCCTTCCCTGACGAAGAAATGTTAGGGGTTGATTTGGTTATTCCCGATTTTAATTATCTTATAAAAAACGCTGATAAAGTAAGGGGTTTAGTTTTAACCCATGGTCATGAAGACCATATAGGTGCTATTCCCTATTTCTTAAAAGAACTTAATGTTCCCGTTTATGGAACAAGGCTTACTTTGGGTCTTGTTGAGCATAAACTTAAAGAACATAATATTTTATCTTCTGCAAAACTTAACAAAGTATCTTCGGGGGATAAAATAAAATTAGGTGAAATAACAGTTGAATTTATAAGAACAAACCATTCTATTGCAGATGCTTGTGCAATAGCATTTCATACCCCTGTCGGTATCGTTCTTCATACAGGGGACTTTAAAATTGATTCTACCCCTGTTACAGGTCAGATGATTGACCTTGCAAGGTTTGCTGAACTTGGTAAAGAGGGTATTACTCTTTTAATGTCGGATAGTACCAACGCTGAAAGACCGGGCTATACTATGTCTGAAAGCACTATAGGCGGTACGCTTGACGATATTTTTTCACAAAATAAAAAGAACAGAATTATTGTAGCAACTTTTGCTTCAAATATTCACAGAATGCAACAAATCATTGACACGGCTCACAAATGCGGAAGAAAAGTTGCAGTTTCGGGGCGAAGTATGGAAAATATCCTGACCGTTGCAATAGAGTTAGGGTATATGAAAGTGCCAAACGGCGTACTTGTTAATATTGACAACTTAAAAAAATATAACAAAGAACAAACTGTTATAATAACCACAGGCTCTCAGGGAGAACCAATGAGTGCGCTATACAGAATGGCATATTCCGACCATAAGAAAATTGAAATAACATCGGGAGATGTGGTTGTAGTTTCTGCTTCCCCTATTCCGGGTAACGAAAAGTTTATTTCAAGAGTTATAAATGAACTGTTTAAAAAAGGTGCAAAAGTTATTTACGAGTCAATGGCGGATATCCATGTATCAGGCCATGCTTGTCAGGAAGAATTAAAACTTATTTTAGGTGTAACAAAACCTAAATTCTTTATGCCTGTTCATGGCGAATACCGTCATCTTATAAGGCATGGGGAACTTGCTGCAAAAGTAGGGGTTGACCCTAAAAATATATTTATTTCTGATAATGGAAAAGTCCTTGAAATATCCGAAAAAAGTGCAAAATTCAATTCTACTGTTCCGTCAGGCAGAGTTTTTGTTGACGGGCTTGGAGTGGGAGATGTCGGAAATATTGTAATAAGAGACAGAAAGCATCTTTCTCAGGACGGACTTATTGTTATTGTTGTTACTTTATCATCAGATAATAAGATTGTTGCAGGACCTGATATTATTTCAAGAGGTTTTGTATATGTAAGAGAAAGTGAAGACTTGATGCAGGAAGCAAAAGAAGTGGCACTCAGCACACTGGAAAAATGCCTGTCAAAAGGTACTGTTGACTGGGCAAGTCTTAAAGGCGAAGTTAAAGGCGATGTTTCTGACTTTATATTTAAAGAAACCAAGAGAAGACCGATGATACTTCCCGTTATTATGGAAATATAAGTTTAATGCAAAATTAAAGAAGGCAAAATTATGCTATACAGCAATTTTGCCTTCTTTTTTTACATATACGAACTATCGTAGGGAATGGATTAATCCATTCCGATGCGGAAGGCATAAATGCCTTCCCTACAATTTTAATTTGATAAATTTTTCGTTTTGCATTTATATTACAGTCCAAAATATTCCAAAATCCCCTGATAAATAGCATAAGCAAACCCTTCGGGGTTAGTTTCTAATTTATATGCGTCAGACGGATTTGTTATAAATCCAAGTTCTATTAAGAGGGCGGGCATGGTTGTTCTTCTTAAAACGAAAAGGTTATTGCCCAACTTTACGCCCCTGTCTCTCATATTTAACCTTGATACAATAGAATTTAAAATAAGAACTGCCATATTATAAGCCGGGCCTGAAAGCCTGTAGGTTAAAATTTCAGTCCCGTTAGCCTGAGGATTTGCAACAGCATTTGTATGAATACTTATAAAAAAGTCTGCTCCCCAGGTGTTAGCCATTCTTACCCTCTGGGTTAAACTTCCCGAATTGGAATTTCCAAGCACTTCATTTTGGGTTTTTCTTGACAGCATCACCTGGAAATTTCCGTTTGCTTCAAGTAAATCTTTTAAAAGGACCCCGACTCTGTATGTTACATCCGCCTCGTTAAGTCCGTTCCCTGTAGCACCGGTATTAGGGCCTGACGGATTATGCCCCTGATCAATAAAAATTTTAATAGCCATATAATATCACCTTAGTATATTATATGGCTATATTTAAAATTTGTTATTATCTGCACTTATTTTATAATGTTTCTACTTCCTAAAAGCACTGCATCTGCATTTATATTTACTCTTGCGTCATAGTAATAAATTTTCTTATCGTTAATTTCAATTTCGTAAGCGGGAATCGCATAAATTGACGCTTCCGTTTTACCTAAAGGAAGATAGTATCCTAATCGTATATCAGTAACAATAGGTTCTTTAAATTCAGATTTTAAGTCGCTGTTTAAAGGCAGTTCAAGTAAAATATTAGTTGCAGGTGTTATATCATATTCAGTGTTTTTAAGTTCTTTAAATGATATAACCGTTCCTTTAACTGTTTTAAGGCCTTCCTTTGAAGCCGTTGCATAAAGGTTATTATTAAAAACAGGAATTCCTTTATAGTTATAAGAAAGAGTAACAAAAAAACTGTTATTGGAACTTTCGGATATATTTGATGCTTCCATAACCGATTTATCAAGTCCCTTTTTGTTTAAGGTTTTTAATATTTTATTTCCTGCGTTAAGAATGGTTATATCTTTATAACCTTTTTCTTTTGGCTCTGAAACTTTATATTCAATTGCAAGGTCTGAAATGCTTAAAGTTTCTTTTTCATTTTTATAAGTATGGGTTTTTTCAGTGGTATAATTTTTACCTAAGAATAAAGACGCTAATTTTTCTTCGTTTGCGCTAAGGTTTTCGATTTCCACCCCAAAAAGCGTATCGGGAAAATTCTTAATGTCGTTTTTTATTTTTATTCCGTTATTTAATAGAATTTCAATCGTTTTATCTTTATTAACCGCAGTTTCATTCTGATAAAACAGATTGTGAATTACAAGTAAAAATATATTTACAAATATAAAAATTATAATCAGTATTGTTTTTGCCCTTGAAAAGTTCATTTAACCATCACAACCTTTCCGTTTGACAAAGAAACTCCGTTTCCTGATTCGGTAATATTTTCTTTGATATTATAATGGTAAATATTATAAATATCGTCAATTATTACATCAGGATTATTTTTAACATCAAAAGTAAGATAAAATTTATCAAGTACTGAAATCATATCAGGAACAGTTGCTTTTTCTCCTGAATTTTTAAAACCGCAAAACAGTTGCCTGTAAGATATAATTTTATTATTTTTAATTTTAATCTCAATCGGGTGAGTAAGGGTTTCCTTGTTTGAAAGTTCTTTTGATAAAACAACAGGAACGCCTTTATATAAAATATCAAAACTAACAGTATAGACCGTATTTTCGTCTTCTTCTACTCCTGCAAAAACATAATTGTTATTCTCAGGAAGAGTAAACAGATTGTTTACCCCTTCGGTAAATTCCCCTGCCAGTTTAACCGCATCATAATCGGAAGAAATATTTGAGTTTAAATCAATTCCGTTATCCATTGATGTATATTCCAAAAGACCGTCCTGGTAGAATTTTAAGGTTCCGAAATTTTCAACAAGATTAACCGTCCCCGAAGTGTCGGTAAAACGCCTTGCGGTGTTAGTGTTAACCCCGAAATATCTTGAAATTTTTTCATAAGATTCATAAGATAAGTCAAGAAGATTTAATGACTCAATATTAGGAACGGAAGAGTCGCTTAAATTTATAAGCATATATGAATCCAAAAGAATTTTTGCCTCTTCCCCCTCTGCTTTTTTATCAAAATTGTTTTCAAAAGCAAAAGATGCCGCAACTGTCCCCTCGTTTACTCTTAATAAAATTTTATCAATCATATCCTGAAGTTTACTGATATCTTCCAAAACGGAAATTTTAAAAATCTTACCGCTTTCATTGTTTTTAACGTAAATGCTAAATCCCGAATTATCAGATTGAGGGCAGAACAATATATATTTTACATGGTTTATATCTGAAATAGAGTTTGTAATGTTCGCTCCGTAATAATCAGCCAGCATTTCAAAGGAAATGAAACTGTATAACCCTATAAACAAAGAGTCTGATTTACACGCAAGTTTAAATTCCTCGTCCGATGCCGTTGCAGTTTCTCCGCTAAGAAGAGAGGATTTAATGTGATTTTTTAAAATATTGTTAAGTTCTTCGTACCTTTCGTCATTGGTTGTAACAATTTTAGAACGCTCGTTCTTGGATACTAAAATTTGTTTAGGATAATATATCTGGGATAAGTCTAATGAGTCAGCCTTGTTGGTGTTAAAGATAGAAAAAATCCCAGACAAAAAAGAATTATAACCTTCAGGCCATAATTCTTCTGATAACCATATCTTAGACGACAAAACAAGAGTTGATATAACCAACCCTGTTAATATAATTGTTTTAAATGTTTCTTTAACTTTCATTAGAATAATTTAAATCCTCTGAATAAATTAAATAAATTCGGGCTTAGAACCGTAATTGTTTTTGCAGCGTATTGAACCTGACCGTTAATCTCTGCACGGACCAAAATATCATTCTTACCGTATTGCAAAGTTATCGGACTTATAAACATTCCCGAAGCGCCTGATATAAACGAAACAGGGCTTTCGTCTTTATATAAAATATTATATGTACCACTATTTAAAGAATAGATGGATATTTCTGCACCGCTTGCCGCATAACCCGAAATGTTATGAGACCTGTCATAAGAAGATATACTTGCAGATGACGGATTGGTAACAGTAAGTATCCCCGAAGTGCTGCTTACGACATCTTTGGGAAGTAAGGTTGCAGGCGCTGCAAACACACTTACAGTAGAAAATATAAGTATAAATAAAACAAGTAATGCAATTTTTCTTCTCATGTGACACGCCTCCAATCTATTATTTTTACATTTATTATACTATATGAATGTTACAACGGTGTTACAATAACTTTAAAATTAATTTAAATATGGGAGGAAAGTTAAAAAAATTGTAATTAAAAAGTGTAAAAAATATAGACTTTTTTATTTTAATGATATATAATCATAAAAGAATTAAAAAAGCGGAGGTACTTATAATGAAAGTCTTAGTATGTTCAACAAAAGAGTCAATGGTTAATACACGCGGATTTACAAATCCTGAATTTGTATTTTTCCCACCAAAAAATATTGAAAAAATAGAAAGCTTGTTTGATGAAGTTATCTGGAACGAAACAGGCGAAAAGTTTACCGATGAGGAACTTATTGAAAAAATCAAAGATGTTGATGCTGTTATTACCTGTTGGGGAAGTAATAAACTTACAAAAGAAATTATAGACCATGCAAAAAATTTAAAAATAGTTGCTCATATGGCAGGGTCAGTAGCAAGTATTGTTTCGGAAGAACTTTATGATAAAGGAATCAAAGTAATAGGTGCAAATGATACTCATTTTTCCGAATCAGTAGCAGAAGGTGCTTTGGCGTATATGCTTATGAGTTTAAGACAGATGGGCTTTGTTACAAAAACCGTTAAAGAAATGAAAGAAGAAGGCTGGGCTGAGGCCAGACGCGATCGTCCGTTAAGAGGAATTATGGACAGAACAATCGGTATTGTTTCGTTTGGTGCTATTGCAGAACATCTTGTAAGAATGCTTCAACCATTCCATGTTAAAATAAAAGTTTATTCAAGATCAATATCTGATGAAAAACTTAAACAGTATAATATGGAAAGAGCATCATTGGAAGAAATTTTCTCAACCTGCGATATTATTTCTATACATACTGCATGGAATAAACATACTGAAAATATGATTTCAAAAGACCTTCTTAAGATGATAAAGAAAGATGCACTTTTAGTTAATACTGCAAGAGGAAAAGTAATTGACGAACCTGCTATGGTTGAAGAACTTAAAACCGGCAGATTCAAAGCTGTTCTTGACGTGTTCTGGAAAGAACCTCACCCTTATGAAGAAGGCGGAATGTATGACCTTGATAATGTTATTATTTTCCCTCATCAGGGTGGTCCTACTCCTGACAGATATCCTTGGATTGCAAACGATATTATGGACGAAGTATATGATTATCTTACTGAAGGAAAACCGCTAAAGAGCGAAATCAAAAAAGAAAAAGGACTTGCGATGACAATCAGTTAAGAGTTATTATAACGCGGGTCGTCGAGGACGCCGACCCCTACAATAATATACTGTGTAAAAAAAGAAGGCAAAACATGCCATACGGCGTCTTGCCTTCTTTAATTTTTCACTTTGCACTATTTTTACTCTTTTTCCAGTCTTTTTACTATCACGAAATAACATGTAATAAGTATTATTGCCACTAAACTCCAACTGATTGGATAAACAACAAGAATAGATTTATATGTTTTTAAAATTTTAAAGACGGTAGTAAGCCATAGAATTCTGAAACCGCATACCCCTACAACCGATGTAACCGTAGGAATAACAGAATAGCCCATACCTCTTAAAGCATAAGTTGCCGTATCCATAAAAAGTCCGGTAAGAAATATAATGTAAGTAAATGACAGCCTTTCTTTTGCAACCAAAGCTACCAGATGCTCAGTGGTAAAGAAACTTATAACAGTATCCATAAAAATATACATTATAAGATTGAAAATTCCAAGCACAAGTGTCCCTGAAAGCACACATTCCCTGTATGATTTACGGCATCTTTTTATATTTTTCGCACCGAAATTCTGGCTCACAAAAGAAACTGTGGCCTGAGAGAAACCGCCCATAATCGCAAAACTGAACGATTCAATCGAAGTAGCGGCAGCATTACCTGCAACAACTGTTGCTCCAAGAGAGTTTACTGATGATTGAACCACCATATTTGAAATAGGAAAAAGGCAGGACTGAATAGACATTGGAAGTCCTATTTTAAATATTTTCGATAAAATAAATTTGTCAATTGAAATTTCTTTTAAACTGATACCTAAAGGGCCTTTATCCTTAAATAAAATCATAAGTATTAAAATGCAACTTATAAGATTTGCTATTGTCGTTGCAATAGCAACCCCCGCAACACTTAATTTAAATACTGCAACAAAAACAAGGTTAAGTATAACATTAACCACTCCGCCTGTTACAAGGCAGAAAAAAGGTTTTGTAGTTTCTCCTCTGCTTCTTAAAATGGCTGCGGCAAAGTTATATATCATTAAAAACGGAATACCAAAAAAATAAATTCTAAGGTACAGGGTAGATAAATTTATAATTTCGGGAGGCGTTGATATAAGTTTTAATAAAAATGGAGAAAAAACTACTCCCAAAACCATAACACATAATCCCGAAAACACTGCAATTCCAAGACTTGTGCATATTGCCTTTTTTGCGGTTTTTAACTTTCCACCGCCTAAAAGCTGAGCGATTACCACATTTGACCCTGCTGAAAATCCCATAAACATATTAACCAAAAAATTTATTATGGAATTATTGCTTCCTACAGCGGCAAGTTCGTTCTGACCTTCAAATCTTCCTATAACAGCCATATCCATTGAATGAAACAGTTGTTGCATAAGGGTTGTCAGTGCAAGCGGAATTGCAAATATCAAAATTTTATTCCACAAAGGTCCGCTTGTCATATCCATATCTTTACTTTTTCTGACGGCTAAATCACTCATTTTTAACATCTCCAGATATATTATTCAATTTAATTTTACCCCTTTTAATATTAAAGTCAATAGAAAATGATATTTTAATTTACTTTTTTGTGGTTTTATGATATAATATTTGCAAAAATAAAAGAAAGGCAGAATGGAAAAATGAAACTATCAAAAATTATTGCCGCAGTGTGTGCTCTTTCATTGTTTTTGACACCTTCGGCAGCATTTGCTAAAACACTTGAATTAACTTTAGGAAACAATGATGTTTACATAAACAATGGAACTATTGAAAAGACGACGGTTGAAGTCGCTCCGTATGCTAAAGACGGAAGAACGCTTGTACCTGTAAGAGTTATAAGTGAGAATTTTGGTTTGAATGTAGGCTGGGATGAGTTAACACAAACCGTTACAATATCAAACGATACTCTTACAATAAAACTTGTTATAGGAAGCAAAGTTGCCTATGTTAATGGAGAAGAAGTTATTTTGGATGTTCCTGCAGTTGAACAAAACGGAAGAACTTTAGTTCCTGTAAGATTTGTATCTGAAACTTTGGGTAAAAAAGTAAAATGGATTGCTCCGGGTGAACAGATTTTAATTTCTGATGAAAAAACTCTTTTAAAATCGGGAGACAGTGAGTATAACCTTGACCATTATATCGGTATGATGGCTCTTTACGGATATAATGTGGAATATACAACACTTATGCTTACTGAAATAGGAAAAATAAAGACTGAGGCTTTAAAAAACGGATATGTATTAAATGATACGCAAACAGCCAAAGAAGCATATCAGGAACTTTATGGTATGAAAGACGATGTTTATGCTATCACACTTCTTGCTCCTGTGATTGAACTTATCGAAGATTCTATTATAGCAAGCGAGTATATGAATAATTTTGTTGAATCAGCAGTATCAAGCGAACAGATTGAAGAAGAATACAATTCTTCCTATGTATGCGCAAAGCATATTCTGATTTCTACAACCGATATGACGACAGGCGAAAGTTTTTCCGATTCTAAAAAGAATACTGCGAGAAAGATTGCAGAAACTGTAATTGCAAAACTAAAATCAGGCGAAGATTTTGACTCGCTTATTGAAGAATATAATGAAGACCCTGGAATGCAAAACAACCCTCAAGGGTATATATTTACAAAAGGCGAGATGGTTCAAGAGTTTGAACAAGCAGTTTATGGTATGAAAGAGGGAGAAATAAGCGGTATTGTTGAAACAGCATACGGCTATCATATTATTAAAAAAGAAAAACTCCCTGAACTTAACGAACAAACTTATGCACAAATTCAAAACGGCATACTTTATGAAATAGGAAATGCTAAATTTGAAGAAATTATGGCATATAACACTTTGGAACAATATGTAACTGATGCGGAAATTAACGCTATGATTAACAATTTGTTTAGCGAAAATAGTGAAATTTAATTAAATGCAAAATGCTTTTATAAGTGCGAAATGAAGGTATAAATTGTAGGGAAGGCATTTATGCCTTCCGCATCGGAATGGATAAATCCATTCCCTACGACAGATCGTATATGTAAAAAAAGAGGGCAAAAACGCCGTATGGTATGATTTTGCCTTCTTTTTTAATTTGCAATATTATTTATTATATTGTAGGGGTTGGCTGCCTTCCCCTTGAGGGGAAGGGGGACCGCACCAGCGGTGGATGAGGTGTAAAACCGACAACCCGCATTTAATTCCATAAATTCCGCATTTTATATTAAATCTGAAAGTTCACAAGGTTCTTTTATTATTTTATCTGCACCGAATTTTTTAAGTTCGTCTTCTTTTCGAAATCCCCATAATACGCCTACAGTATAAAGTCCTGCACTCTTCCCTGTTTCCATATCTGTACCTGTATCGCCCACATATACGCATTCTTCTTTTGTAACATTAAAATATTTTATAATCTCAAAAACTCCGTAAGGATCTGGCTTTATAGGAATATTTTCTCTCTGACCTAAAATCAAATCAAAATATCCTTTCCCGAATAAAGATTCTGTAACGCTTACGGTTGCAAAATGGGGCTTGTTTGATAAAACTGCAAGTTTTGCTCCGCTATTTTTTATTCTGTCAAGAGTAACTTTCAGTCCGTCAAAAATGGTTGTTAAATAAGTTGTATTTTTGTTATAGGCATCAATATAGTCTTTAAAAACCCTTTCAAATACTTCTTCCTGTTCAATCCCATTATATTTTAACATTCTTTTTATAAGATTTTTTGCACCGTTTCCTGCAAAATATTTGTATTCTTCAATGTCAATTTCTAAAATGCCGTTTATTTTCAGTGCGTAATTTCCATAGTATGCGATACTTTTAATAGTATCGAGTAAAGTTCCGTCTAAATCAAATATGTATAACTTTTTCATTTTAATCCCTTTTAAAAAGGCGGATGAATTCATCCGCCCATACAATATCTTTAGTTTGTATAATTATCAAAATATCCCTGAACTAAAACAACAGGTGTACCTTTGTCTCCTGAACCTGATGTCAAGTCACATAAAGAACCGATTAAGTCAGTAAGCTGACGAGGTGTTGTTCCCTGTGATGCCATATTTCCAACAAGGTCATCTTCTTTTTTACGGATACTTTCAGAAATCGCCTTTTTAAGTTCTTCGCCTGATAAATCTTTAAAGTCATTATCTGCAAGATACTTAAGTTTAAGTTCGTTCGGTGTTCCTATAAGTCCGTCAGTAAATGCAGGAGAAACAACAGGGTCTGCAAGTTCCCATATTTTTCCCTGAGGGTCTTTGAATGCCCCGTCTCCGTAAACCATAACTTCAACATGTTTGCCTGTTTTTTCTGAAATTATTTTCTGTATATCTAAAACTAAATCTTTACATTCTTTAGGGAATAATTTAATCTTGTCTTCAGTTGATTTGTTTGAACCTAAAAGACCGTATTTTTCGTTATAACCGCTTCCGTCAACCGATGCATTTAATATATCATCAAGTCCGCATACAATTTTTGCGCCGTTTTCTTTTAAAATTCTCTTTGAACGGCTTCTTGTGTGAATATCGCAGGTTAAAACGCAGTCAGTATAATCTAAGATTGTTTTCGCGTGATTTGCAAAAATAATTTCTGCTTCTGCGCCCTCTTCTTCGATTATTCCTTTATAATAAGCAACATAATCCATTCCTGTAAACTCGTGCTTGTTTTCACCGAATAATTCTCTGTATTTTTCTAAAGATAAAACATCTGAATATGGGTTTATACCCGCTTCTTCAACTTTATCAAGGCTTACAAGTTGATTTCCCACTTCGTCTGAAGGATAACTAAGCATAATAACAACTTTTTTTGCACCTCTTGCAATACCTCTTAAGCATATTGCAAAACGGTTTCTTGAAAGTATAGGGAAAATAACACCAACTGTTTCCCCGCCTAATTTGTTTTTAACGTCTGTTGCAATCTGGTCGATTGTTGCATAATTTCCCTGAGCACGTGCAACGATAGATTCTGTAAGGGCAATAACATCTTTATCGTTAATAGGAAAGCCCTCATATTCCGCTGCTTCCAAAACGCTTGTGGCAACTATATTTGCCAAATCGTCACCCTCTCTTATGATAGGGCATCTGATACCTCTTGATACGGTACCTACTCTTCTTTCAAATGATTTCATTTTAATCACATCTCTCTTATATAAATTTGAATTATTTTACTTTTTTGACTTATCAATTATATCACTATTTTTAGATAATTTCAATAAAAAAATACTATTTTAAATAAAAAAAGGAGATTGAATC